>JASHOO010000519.1 GCA_030041035.1 Bryobacteraceae bacterium
TTACGTCCGCATTGGAAACGAAGGAACTACCCGCGCTGGCTGCAGGATCGATGGCCTACATGATGGCGAAGCAGCAGTATCTGAATGACGACGGCAAGAGCTGGCATCCCCATGTCATGTTTTACGTTTCGGGCGATGCCGGGAAAAGCTGGGGAGCGAATCTCCCTGGGTCTCCGGTATTAGCGGCGAACGATCCGGAACAACGGATCACCACCTTTATGGTTTTGGCCGGCACGTGGTCCGATGGGACGCCGGGCCCATCCACGACGCACTGAGTTCCAAGCGATTCGCTTTGCTGATGCGGGTGACATATCTCCTGCGAAGCCGGCTTGCGCCAGCCGATCTAGCGCCGTGGCTTCTTGAGCCCGCCGCTCATTTTCACGCAGTATAATTATGAAGGAACGCCGCAATGCCCGTTGGTATTGCAGAAGAAGTCCTCAAAGCGGCCCACATGAGTGAGCCGGAGCTAAACAAGAATTTGCAGTGACGCTATTCCAGCAAGATCGTCTGACGCTGGCGGAAGCCAGCCGGCTTGCGGGCGTGAACCAACTCGCTTTTCAAGCCCTTTTGGCAGCCCGCCAGATTCCTGTTCATTATGGTGTGGAAGAATTCCGTGAGGATGTCCGATCCCTCCGTGGCGCAGAACGGTTTTGATCGTAGTCTTCGATACGTCTCCGGTTCTCAATCTCGCATGCCTCGGCGGACAGCCAAAACCGGCCAGTGATGGACACCATTTCAGGTGTCCACCGAGGGCTGTGAATACTTCTTAAACACCTCCGCGTCACCTTGGCGCAAGAGCTGCGTGACCCATTCATCAGCCACGCCACCGGCACTCAACCGAGTCGCGTACGTCGATCGGAGATCGTAAATCCGGAAATAAGGAATGCCCGCCTTCCGAAGCGTCGTCGCCCAGACCTTCTTGAAACTGGCCTGATAGCCGTACGTGTTATCCGGGGCGGCGGCTTCGATCTTCTCCGGCTCCGACCATGGCATGTAGTGCGGCCGCTGGAGATACGCAGGCACCGCTCGAAGAGCTGATAGGTTGCATCCAGACCGCACCGAATGTCCTAACGTTTTTTCGTCCCCGATTGCCGGTTCCCGCTGGCGCCCCATCACTTCTTACCCCTTGGCTCCCATCCTTGATCTGCAGACATACAGCATAACTTTCGGTAAGACTTTTTTCCCGCTGATCGCACTACCATCTCGCCAGAAAGCGAACGCGCGAGAGGTCCCGGCATCCTTGGAACTTCGCACAATGTCAAAACAATTTGGTGAACACTCTCTGTTCAGAGCAGCGGTGTTGACAGTCACATTCACCCTTTCAAGTGCCTTGTCGCAAGTGCAGCCGCAACCCATTCCATTGCCGAACACCGGGCAACAGATTACCCCGATGGCGCCTCCGAATTCCCGATTCGTTATGCTGAACCCGCGCCTGCCGGACCACCCGAACTGGCTGGCCGGCCAGGCGGCCACTACTGTTGTCAGTCCGGATCACAATACCTTGCTGGTTCTGACGAGCGGTTACAATCGCGTGTACACGGAAGGCGAGTCCACTCCGCCATACCCGTGGTATGGACCGGACTCGAACGAGTACGTCTTCATCTACGACATTTCCAGGCAAGTCCCCAGCTATACTCCCCAAGTGTTGCAGATCCCCAGCAGCTACCACGGAATTGTTTTTGATCCATCGGGACGGCATTTCTATGTGGCTGGAGGCCCGAGCGACATGGTCCACACGATGACCTTGGGATCAACGGGCTGGTCGGAGGATACTCCGCCGGCGCTCACGATGAAGCATGGCACCGGGATTGGCCTGAATATCAAACCGAACGGCGCGCTACAGATCAACAGCGCCCTTGGCGTGCTGCCTTGTGCAGCCGGTGTTGCGATTTCAAGTGACGGCAGGACGCTCGTCGTGGCGAACTATTACAACGACTCGCTCTCGATCTTCACCGGCGGCTACGGAAACTGGGTGAGGCAACCGGATCTCGACTTGCGCCCCGGTAAGAGTGCCACTAATCCGCAGACCGGTGTTCCCGGTGGGGAGTATCCATTTTGGGTCGTCATCAAAGGTGCTGGACCGAGTGCGACCGCATATGTATCCAGCATTCGTGACCGCGAGATCGACGTTGTGAGCCTTCGCGCAACGCCTGCGGTCACCGCGCGCATCCATGTGAAAGGCCAGCCTAACAAGATGACGTTGAATACGGACCAATCGGCTTTATTCGTCGCCGAAGATCAATCGGATACCGTCGACGTGATCAACACCGGTACCAATGAGGTGGTCGAAACGATTCCGGTGATTGCCTCTCTATTGCCATCGTCCCTTTCGCCATATAAAGGAGCGAACCCGAACAGCGTGGCGTTGTCACCCGATGAAACACAGCTCTATGTGACAGATGGCAATCTAAACTGCATCTCCGTGATCGCACTCGGTGGAACCCATATCGGCGATCACGTAGTCGGCCTGATTCCGACCGGCTGGTACCCAAACTCGACGAGCCTGGTGAGCGCCGTCGGAAACCCTTCCTCAGTTTATGTCTACGTAGCCAACCAAAAGTCACCCACGGGGGCAAACCCAGAGTGGTGTTATGGAGGCTACGGACCGCCGGGGTCCCACAACTGCAATCCCGCAAATCAGTATAATCCGCAACTCACCAGAGGTGGGTTACAAAGCTTTCCGCTACCGAATGCGAGCCAACTCGCGGCGCTGACACAGACTGTAATGGTCAATGACCACTTCTCCTACACGGAGAGCGCGAGCGACGCGGCGGTGATGGCGGCTGTGCGTCAGGGAATCCGGCATGTGATCTTCATCCTCAAAGAAAACCGCACTTACGACCAGATCCTCGGCGACCTGCCTAACAATAGTAACGGCGATCCGTCATTGACGGAATTCGGCGAGACGATTACGCCGAATCAGCACGCCCTGGCGCAGCAGTTTGTGACGCTGGATAACTTCATGGACACCGCCGAAGTGAGTTATGACGGCTGGCATTGGAGCAACGCCGCGCAAGCTCCTGACGTAGTCGAGCACCAGTATCCCGTGGCTTATGCTTATCGCGGCCTCTCCCTGGACTCTGAGGGCGCGGTACGTAATGTGAATGTTGCGATCCCCGCTGTTTCGACCGGAAGTCCTCAGGGAAACGTTGCAGCGCGGCAGGCTGCCAATCCTTTCACCTCCAGTGACCCTGATGATTTACCTGGACAGACCGACACAGATGCGCCGGATGGGCCAAACAACGAGGTCAATACCGGGTACCTGTGGGACTCCGCGCTGCGTGCCGGTCTCACCGTTCGCAACTACGGTTTCTTTATAGATACGACGCGTTATTCGACGACGGCCTTCGCCATCCCCATGCTGCGCAACCCGTTCGCGACCAGCACTACGGTTGCTTACCCGGCGAACATCGCTCTCTCGCCATTTACCGACCCCTACTTCCGTGGATTCGATAACAACCTTCCGGACTATTGGCGATACACCGAATGGGCGCGCGACTTTGATGCTCAATACAACAACGCTGGCGGTAGCGACCTTCCGGCTTTGACGTTGGTTCGCTTCATGCATGACCACACCGGCAGCTACGCCACCGCAATTGACGGCGTAAACACACCGGACCTTGAAATTGCCGACAACGATTACGCCGTCGGTTTGCTGGTTCAGAAGGTTGCCAATAGCCGGTTCGCGAATAATACGCTTATTTTTGTGCTCGAGGACGACTCACAGGATGGCGGCGACCATGTGGACTCTCATCGCAGCATCGTATTCGTGGCCGGTTCTTATGTGAAGAGTGGCGCCGTCGTCTCTACCCAGTACAGCACTCTGAACTTCATTCGCACCGTCGAAGAAGTATTGGGTCTACCGCAGATCAATGCACAGCTGGGTCTGCCACCTATGATGAATCTGAACGATGCCCTCGCCAGGCCAATGGCTGACATCTTCAATACGACTCCGAGTTCGTGGACTTTTACCGCCGTTCCCTCAGCCATGCTCTATGGTACTTCGCTGCCGCTCCCTCCACAGCCTGCCGGCGTGAACGTGCCGAAACCGGCGCACGACGCGAAGTACTGGGCGCAGGTGACTCAGGGATTGGACTTCACAGATGCGGACCGCGTCGATGCAGGCGGCTTCAACCGCATTCTCTGGGAAGGGATGATGGGAAACAAACCGTACCCCGCCGCGCCTAGCCACAAGGATCTTCGCCAGAACCGTGACGAGCTGCTGGCACGATACCGTCAATCATTGAATCGGAACTAGTCCGTGTAATCGCTCGAACCAATATGCGTATGTACTTCTGCCGCTCCATCGCATTACTCCTGTGCTGGGCTCCCCTCGCTTCCGCGCAATCGTCCGATGACACCAGGGAGGGCTACTAACTGGAAGCGATTCGGTTGATAAGCCATTCACTTATTTTCGGCGAAAAATCTTGAATGGACTCGCGTAATAGCACAAGCGTTTGCGGTCGGCTTGCTCCCGCTGACCGCTTGCTCCTGTTCAAGAATAGCCCCGACGCTCCCGAGTTCTAATTGAAGATATCGATGGAATTCTGGTCGATGGTATTCCAGGCCACCCTCATAAATTCGGCGAATGGGCAGTCAAACGTCGCGTTGCTCGTGCTGCACCCAGGGATGAAAACCGGGGCGATAGCCGGTGGAGCTGCGAGCGTCAGCGGGGTTTGATTGCGCAACTGGTCCAAGGTCTGAGAGACGTACGAAGCCCGGACAATATACTCCCCGGAGCTCTGCGATTGCCGGAGCTCGAAAACCAAGGCACCGTCCGGAGCAGAGGTGTCGGGCGGATAGGTAGGCATAGACCAATCGAGATGGAACAGACCGGCGAGTCCGGTGATGTTGGTGTTCGACCCGATCAATATGATTGCCTTGATCGACGGACTTCCCAGTGCGCCGCCCATGGCGTTCCCCGTGGTCGCCTGCACCATCGACCGCACAATATGCGATGCCATATTCGAGCTCTGAACACTAGCAAGATAGGGCGTGCGGAATTCCAAATCCAGGGTCAGGTTGTACAAACGCGTGATCTGCGTGACGCCTGCTTCGGTCAACTCGCCCCAACCGACCTCGGACATCGGCAGCCCATCCGCGTACTCCATAAAGAAAGGATCAATGGCGCCCGTCACTGTTGCCAGGCCGCCAAGGTTGACGGGCAGTGTGGAATTACCAGCCTTGGCGGTTACGGGAAGGGCGGTGACGTCGACCTTGCCTTGTGGCACCGTTGCCACCGGAATTTGGCTGACTGGATAGTTGAACAGAATCGCGCGCGTGAGAGCCAGCTCCGGGGCATAGGCCGAGCTTAAGGATTGAGGACTGGCGCCGAGACGTCCGTTCACCGCCGCCACCGCCATCTGCTCATCGATCTGTGCCACACCTGCATCGACGGGATCGAACAGCGGGTCGATCGCCGGCGCGGTGTAGGAATTGATCGTGATTGTGGCAGACGGGAGCAGGCCGGCAGCGAAGGCTTGCGCGGTTTGCGTAATCAGCGGGGAGTCATTTGCTCTTACATACACGAAGGCGGAGTCGGTTGAATCGTCGCCCGTCAACAGTCCCTCCTGCGTGAGCCAGAGACGCATGTAGCCGCCAAACAGTATTTCATTCTTCTGGCCGTTGGGAGTCAGAACGCCAATTCCCGAAGCCACGAATTGCGGGAAGGGAAGCGCGGAAAAAGCGTTTAGTGTGGTGTTGGGTAAAATCGGTGTGCGCACACCGTGACGCCCGAAAATAATCACCTGTTTGAGCTGCGTGTCATCTACGGACTGCGCAGAAAGGAAGCCCCCGCACAAAAAAGCGCCTGTAACGAGGCGCACCAAAAGTGTCTTCATACCATTGTCAGTGGAAGATACGGCGAATTTTTCTTTTAACTTCCAGGGCTCTATTGGATCAACGGACTCGGCACCGGGGCCGCTGCTTCGATGGTCACGGGCACTCCACTGCGAAATTCCTTCAGGAATAAGGGCTTGTTTGCCAATTCTCCTCGATTGTAAAACTGGTATCGTCCATTCGCACCCTCCCACGGATCCATGAATCGATTCGCGTAAGAGAGGTCAAGAGGATTGAGCGAACCGGTGGCCCTGACTGCCTTCGCTAGAATGCGCAAAGCGTCGTAGCCTTGCGCGGCGCCTTCCAGCCCTGGGCCGGCTCGGGCGCGCATCTCGGGCGTATCGGTGAAGGCGCCCATGATTCTTGTGTTGATGCCGACTGGTGCGCCATGCGCAGGAAGTCTCCCGCCCAGGGTTCCAGCCCCGCAATGAAGATCATATCGGCGTCGATTCCTTTCAATTCGTTCACCGGCAGACGGAATTCCATGTGCTCGCGGGAATAAGACCACTGGTACACCAGTTGCGCATCCAGCCTGTCCAAAGCCAGGCGATACTAGTAGGCCAGATCCTCGCCGAACGCGTCCTCCTGCCAGATCTGGACGAATTTGCGCCGCCCGCCTTCAACCGACCACTTTGGCCAGCGCACGCGCGATTTTGTCGCTAGCGAGGACCGTGCGAACGATGTACTTCAGTCCTCGGGTCGTCATGGTGCTGCTATTGGCCCCGACGATCACATGCAGTAATCGGCTGGGACTCGTACATCATGGAGGCCTTGATCGCCTCAGAGCTGTCGTAATAGCCGAGAACCGCACTCAGGTTGGGGTTTTCAGAGAACTCGATGGCAATTTGTTTTGCTTCCTCCCAACTCTGGCCCTCACGCAGAATGAGCCGAACCGGAATATCTCCCGCTAGTCCGCCCGCGTTGATTTCGTCCTGCGCCAGCGCCAAGCCGTCTGCCATGCCGTCCCGGTTCACCGAAAACGGCCAGTAGATTTCCACCAAAACCTCTTTTGCCGGATGGCTGAGAGCCTGAAATCTGCGCTCGCCCATGCGGTCGAAAGGCGCTTGGTGATGTTGCATTAGGACAACATTTCCCGTCCCCGCCAGGCGCGGTGTTTGGGTATATACTGAACCACGCTGGAGAATCGAAAATGGAAATCCCAGTTCAAGAGAAAGTGAGGGCAACGCCGTGCCCACTACGCTGACACATCCTGAACCATTCGGTATCGCGACTGTAGCCAATGACCTTCAGGCCGCTAGGGAATTCTACACCAGGCTGTATCCATACCCGGTAACTGAAGGCGTATTCGCCGATATCAAATATCTATCGATCATGAAGGATGGAGTGACTCTAGTGAACGTGTTCCAAAGATCGGAGCAGAACCCCATCCGAAATACGATTCCTATCCTTAAAGTCGACTCAGTCGAAGAGCACCTACGCCTGATTCCAAGCTTGGGCGGCAAGGTCATCATTCCGGCGTCGATTTGCCCGTGCACGAATACAAGTTTTGCGCTCTGCGCAGACGGTGAAGGCAACCAATTCATAATCAAAGAGCCCACTCGCTCCTAGCTTCTGCCCGCAGTGCACTCTTAGACACCACTGAAAGGATCGAGCCGTTACGAGCCTCTCTGCTGGAAATTAGGGGAGATGCGATGCCGCGGCCTCGCCACAGGGCATCAGCCCCCAATCCTGTTGAAGCTAAGCTTACTACCACCGCTAGCAACCTTCCCCAGTTCTTCCTCAGTTAACCCACCTTAGGAAGCAAGATCGTCCTGAGACCGTAGATTTCATCCGATCTCATGCACATGACAGTTTTCACTCGTAGTTCTCGCTACGTATGATGAGGCCCAACGTCAGTCCGTTTCTGTCGCGAGGCTTCAAAAGAAGGAGGAGAAATATGCGTAATCTAGAAGACCTTACCAACGAACAATCAGCGGAGTTGAACGTATCGGATCTGGAGCAGGTGGTTGGAGGAATTAAAATGAAAACAAAACCTGCCACCCCCCACGGTGGCGGCGGGAACACTGGAGGGGCCGGAATTGACTCGGGGACCGGCCAACTTGTCGTACTCCCCGACACAGATATCAACCCCTAATCCGGCGTCCAGAGAGCATGTAATCTCCGGTAACCAGCGCACTGAAAGTAGCCTACGAACTCTGACGTGCCTGAAATGCGATCAGAGGCGTTGACATCTTCTTTCGGTACGCCACCACAATTCCTGCAAGAAATCCCGTGACGAAACGGACGTGCTAGATCAAGCGGTGCGTCCGCTCATTCCAGCATCGCTGTGAAACGTATCAGCCGAGAAATGCACTATCAGGGGTATGCCGTCAACAAGAGTTTGGCCAGCGGTGTGCTCCTGTTGGGGACTAACGACCTGGAGAAGATCTGCATTCTATGCGAGGAGTTGTTTCGTCTGAATTCCGCGAAGCAGTCCCGCCACAATCCCATTCCCATCGCCGCGTAGGAATCCCACCACACGCAAATGTGCTATTTCGTTTGGCGCGTCCACTCACGTCCAGGAAGAGTCTTCAGGTTTTGGCGGCTAACCTATTTCGACCGATTCCTGGCCAGCGTTGGCAACATGGTCGCTCTGGTACTCCAAATGGTGCGACCGTCTTGATCAACGAGCTTGATGATTGGCGTACCATCCGCGTCAAAGCCCAAGAAGCCGAAGGCTCCAGTCTGCTCGTTTTCCAACATAAAGCTTTGGGCGCGGATTTGTTTCGGCACGGTGCTTGGACGCTGCATCGGCTCAGGGTACGGGATCATTGGCTGCGCTTGAGCAAGAACAGGCGTTGGCGTAAGGTAGCGTGACACCGCGCCACCGACGATTCCAGCGGCAAGGCCGAGGATCACATTCAGTTTTCGATTCATACGCACCTTCTCATCCGTCAATTGTAGGGACAAGGCTACTCTCGCAGTCCTTGCCTCTGGTAGGAACGCATGGCTACAGGTCTTTTGCAAAATTTTTAAAAAGACCACCGCGTGTTATTGCGCTCCGGTCCATTGAGGGTTGAATCTCATCTGTTTTCCACAGTTCTCAGCAATCTCCCAGAATCGTGCATGCCCACCCTGAACCTCTCGTGCTTGCCCGATTGCCTCGTAAGACATCGGCGTCGCCGGGATCGACAAGCACTTCGTGGTGTTCACGTTGCCGTGCCCGGGAGCCTGCACATCACAAAAATTGCTTGACGGCTAGGGTAAAACGGGCGTAAAATTCAGGCAGTTTCGGAATCAATTATCTGATTCCTTTGTGTACAAGGTCCATCTACGCCGAAGGGGGTTAGTGCGTTGGCGGCCGTGAAGTCATCTCGTTTCTCCATCAGTCATGATCGAATGCCAGGATTTATCACGCCCAGCAGACATGCGTCCTTCAGCGAGAATGTGAGGGTGCAAGGTGCAAGAGTGTGATGAATGCCTCCGATTGGAAGCGTTGCTGCAAGAGTCCGGGTTCGATTGCCTGGCGGCCATGAATCGGTATAACACCTTGCTGGGTACCGATTTGGACCATTCCTGGGCGGCGGAGGCTCTGCGCATGGCCAAAACCGCCTATGATGCGGCGCAACGGCGGCTCGACGAGCACGTCGAGAGACACGCCCAGCCGGTCAGGATGGCTGCGGGGGCGTAATTCCGGGGCGCCCCGGCGGAAACGCCTGGAAGGGCGCTCCGCCGGCAGAAGCTCCATGCTGCCACGCGACGAATCCGGTGACGCGAGGTCGCGTCAGAACAGAAACTTCAGAGCAAACTGCACGTGCCGCTCGGTTCCCGCTAGTGTGCTGGTCACCTGACCGAAAGTCGGGGAGCCGAAGGTGCTGTTCGGGAAATTGAACTGCGGCGTGTTGGCGATGTTGAAGATCTCGGCCCGGAACTGGAAGCGATAACGCTCGGTCAACGGCAGATCCTTGAAGAAAGACGCGTCGAGATTCCGCAGCGGCGGCCCAGAGTTGGTGTTGTCTCCGAGATTGCCTTCGGTGAGCGTCGCGGGCGCGGTGAAGTTTGTCGTGTTGAACCATTCCGTGGGCGTTCGGCCTCCGGCGGGCGCGGCGTTGGGATTGGTCCCGGCAACCAGATCGGGGAAGCACCCCGCCCACACACCTACGCATCCATTGGCACTTACGGTATACGGCTGGCCGGTGTGCAGGGTGAGAATGCCATTCACCTGCCATCCGCCCAACAGCATGTCGACGCCGCGGTTAATGTTTGACCCGAACTGCCGGCCGCGGCCGAACGGAATGTCGTAGTTAAACCCGGTAGTGAAGTTCTGGCGGATGTCCCATGCCGCACTCGAATAATCCAGGTTGTAGTCGACGTTGCTCTTGGTCTGAAAGTTGTTCGACCCGCTCAGAGTCGTGCCGGTGTTGGCCAGCGCGTGGCCCCAGGTGTAGGAACTGATGAACTGCAACCCTTTCGACAGGCGCTTTTCCAGTTTTGCGGTCATGGCGTTATAGTTGCCGTAGCCGAAACTGGAAGTCCCCGAAATACTGCCGATATCCGGGTACATTCTCAGCGAATTGCAGTTAATTGACGTATTCAGCGTTGCCAGGTTGGGGCACGGGTTGTCATCCGGCTGGAAAAGCTGGTGCGACGAGTGGTTGCCCTGGTACCCGACTTCCAGCACCATATCGTGTCCCAGTTCCTGCTGAATTGCGATATTCCACTTCTGCACCATAGGATTCAGAAAGTCGTTCGACACTTCCCGGAACTGCAGGGAGCTTACGGGGTACGTGGTGAACACGGTGCTTGGATATCCAATGGTGACTCCACCCGTGGGAGCGCCGTTGGCAAAAAACGGATCGGGCTCGAATTCGCTGACGCCCGCGGGCCGGTTGAGCTGTGGTGACTCGTTGAACGGAGCAGATTCACCGCGATTGGGATTGCCGCCTTGCTGTTCCTCACCGCCGTAGAAGATGCCGTACGCGGCGCGGATGACGGTCTTTTCCCGGATGTTGTACGCGAAGCCGAGGCGCGGGCCGAAGTCATGCGTGTCCCAGGGGATGAGGTATTGTGAGACGCAGCCGCGGCAAACTTTGACGTTGGGAAAGTCGGCCGGGAAGGTGACGCCGTTCAGCGTGTAAGGCGTGTTGAAATTCGGCGGCAGCGGCGCGTTCTGATTGGGCCCGCTGGGGATTTCCAGAGTCAGGTCATTGACGTCAAAATTGGACTGTCGTCCCCACTGCTCGCCGATGGGCGACCACAGCTCGTAGCGCAGCCCATAGTTGATGGTCAGCTTGCGTGTGACCTTCCAGTCATCCTGGGCGTAGGCGTCGTAAGACTGGCGAGTCGAAGAGATGAAATTCGTGGTTGAGATCTGTCCGTTATCGATCGCGCCCAGCAGGAACGAAGCGAACGAATCGCCGGTGTCGCTGACGAAATTCCCCGTGCAGCCCAGTTGCGTGGGAGGACAGTTGTCGGCGGCCGTTGACGGGAACGCAGTCTCGGTGCGGGAAAAGTTCATCTCGCCGTGCGGATAAGGCACCTGGAAAAATGGAAAGGCAATCGGCTTTACTTCACCACCAAACTTGAACGAATGGGTTCCCTTGGTGAGGGACACGTTCTGGATGAAATCCCAGACGTTGCTGTACTCTTTCGTGGGCAGCCAGTCGTTGGCGCCCACCTGACTGTACTGTCCCATGCCGAACTGCGGCAGTCCGCCGTTCAGCGTGGTGGTCGGATCGAGCCCATTTATGCCATACGCCTTGAACTCGTCTGTTTCCGCGTTGGCCTGCGTGCGCGCTGTGACCAGCCGGCTGAAGCCGAGGCGCGTTTCCGAAATGAGCGACGGATCCCAGACGCGGATGAAGCCGATCTGCGCATTTCTACCGAGATCCTGTTCGCTGGAGCCGTAGAAGTTGCCGCCATCCAGCGCTCCCTGAAACGGCGGAGTGTTGTATTTGGAAGTGTTCGACCAGCTGATGCTGCCGAACAGGCTGTCTTTGTCGTCGATTTTGTAGTCGACGCGTCCGTCTCCCTGATCCGTTCCCAGGCCGCCGGGAGTGAGTGCATAGTAATCATTCGCGGGATAGTTTCCGTTGATAATCGCCTGATTGGGCGCTGGATAGAGGGCCGCGATCTTGGCAGCCGCGGGATCCATGCGGCTGGGCGGAATGATATTGCCGGGGAAGGGATCGCGGGTGCAGACGGTGAACGTGGAATTACAGCTGGTTGTGGCAGGATCGAAGAGTTCATTCTGCAAAATGGTTTGGCCCGTCACCGGGTCGGTGCCGATGGCTTTGCCCAGCAATCCGGAGAAATTGCCCGCTATCTCGGCCGGTGTGGGAATCGTGTAGAACCCACCGTATCCGAGGTTTTGCACCACACCGCCGGCGGTGGCGATTCGTGTGCCCTGATAATCGCCGAAAATGAACAGTTTATTCTTCATAATCGGTCCACCGGCCGAACCGCCGAACTGATTCTGATGCAGCGGAGGACGCTGCACACCCGCCAGGTTATTTTCCCAGCGGTTGGCGTCGAGATCGGTGTTTTGCAGGAACTCGAAAAGATCGCCATGCAGTTCGTTAGTGCCCGCTTTGAGGGTTACGTCCACCACACCGCCGGCGGCCCGGCCGTACTCGGCGTTATAGCCGTTCGTCAAGATGCGCATTTCCCCGATCGCATCGAGTGAAGGCCCGATCACGTAGGAGGTCTGATTGATGAAGTCGATCACATTCACGTTGTTGTCGACGCCGTTCAGCAGGAAGTTGTTTTCCCCGGTGGAGCGCACGCCGTTAGCCGAAAAACCACCGTTCTGTGCGTCCCGGGCGCCTGGCTCAGCCACTAGAACGCCCGGTGACAGCCGCGCCAAATAAGTAAACACGCGCTCGCCGCCCAGCGGTAGCTGGCTCACCTGAGAGTTGTTGAGATCGGCGCCTTGAGAGGGGGTTTCCGTCTGGAGTAGCGGCGCAGCGGCTGTAACTTCAATCGCTTCATTGACTTGCCCGAGTGGCAAGGTCAACGACACGCCGATGCGGTCTCCGGCGGTAACCACGACATTTTCCTGCTCGACGCGCCGGAAACCCTGAGCCTCCGCGGTAACCGTGTAGGTGCCGGCTTTCAACGCAGGACGAACGTATTCGCCGGAGGTATTCGTCGTAACGGCGTAACTGAGGTTCGTGGCTACTTCGGTGATGGTTACTTTGGCGTTTGGTATAGCCGCTCCGGTGGGATCGCTGATTATACCGGTGATGGTGCCGAGATCTCTTTGAGCAAAAGCGACGGTGGCAAGCAGCAGTCCTAAGAGTACTACTCGCATGCACGCAACTGGGCGCATAACTATCCCCCTTGGTGGCCGCCCCGGCGGCCAGCGCGTAAACTAGTGATGCTTAACCCGATGACCCCAAACGCCACCCGGCTCTCTCGCGGGCACGGATGAAAACGTTTGCAGATGATGGTAAGCGAGACTTGCGCGCCAAGTCAATGGGTTTAGCGAATTTTTTTAATAGTTTTGCATTATGTCTTGTTTATGGCACGCGGACGGGGTATAGCTACCTGAGGGCCCCACCATGAAGATCCAGGAGGTTGCGCGGCGCGCCGGAGTCTCGATTGCCACCGTATCCCGCACCATCAACAATTCTTCGGTGGTTGACCCGAAGACGGCCAAGCGGGTTTGGAAGGTGGTGGAGGAGTTAGGATACTACCCGAACTCCCAGGCCCGCTCGCTGGTTTCCGGGAAGAGCCGGATATTGGGGCTAATTGTATCGGATATTACAAACCCATTTTTCCCGGAATTGATTAAGGGTTTTGAGGACGTGGCCATTCACAATGGCTACGAAATTCTGGTCAGTTCAACCGATTACGATTCGGCGCGCATGGCGGTATGCGTCCGCCGCATGCTGGAGCGCAAGGTGGAAGGCGTAGCCATTATGACCTCGGAAATGGACAAGCATCTGGTGGATCAACTGGCGCACCGCAATGTGCCCATGGTGTTCCTGGATGTAAGGCCGGCTGGGGAAGGGATCAGCCACGTCGAAGTGGACTACGCCATGGGTGTAAACGAGGCGGTGGAGCACCTGTTGTCATTGGGGCATCGCCGCATCGCCTTCATCAGCGGACCGCTAGGTTTGAAATCGGCGCGCATCCGCCGGACGGCATTTCTACGCGCGCTCAACCGGTACGGAATCGATGAGGACAAACGCCTGGTCGGCGAGGGGGATCACACGGTGGATGGAGGCCTCAACGCCATGACCCGCATGCTGGCTTTGGGCGGTTTGCCGACGGCTGTACTGGCTTCGAATGATTTGACCGCGATTGGCACGATGCGCGCCGTGCGGCGCGCGGGTTTGTCGGTCCCGCAGGACATCTCCGTTGTGGGTTTCGACGATATCCGGCTGGCCGAGTTTACCGAACCGCCCTTGACAACCGTGCGCTTACCGCGAAACGAACTGGCGGAACTAGCCTTTGGCGCCTTGATCCGCAACGTGGACGGGCAGGCGAAGACCAGGTCCGGCGGCAAACTCGAGACGCATCTGGTGATCCGGGAAAGCACCTGTCCGGCGCGTGCCCCGGCGGTCTCTGAGAGGTGAACAGCCGGCGGAGACTCTGGTGGTTTTTTCACACCGAAATCCAACCGTGCTAGAATGCGTTTCCAACGGGAGGTTGGACCGATTCCCCGCCGCTTGGTACCCGGCGCAAGTCCGCAAGAGGTGGTACAGGCTGTTTCCTGGAACCGCCGCAACTTTCTG
>JASHOO010000520.1 GCA_030041035.1 Bryobacteraceae bacterium
GAACAGATCACAAATTTATTGCTCGAGGCGCTGCGGCGGAGCGGGTACGTGAATCCTGTGACGTCGGCTTCCACGGAAAATAAAGTACGGAGACTCGTACGGCGGCTGGATTTGAGCGCGCGCGACGCGCCGGTAGTGCTGGGGATGCTGCGACAGATTCTCTGGAAGCTCAACGGGAAGTGAAACGGCTATTTGCCGATGGAGGGCAGGCGGGGTTAGAATTGTCCTCGGTAACCGAGGATATCTCCCGTGAGCAAACCATCTGACCTGGTGCAGGGCACGCTGGATCTCCTGCTTCTCAAAATTCTCGCCTTAGAGCCGCTGCACGGCTGGGCCATCAGTCAGCGGCTGAAACAGGTTTCCGGCGACGTGCTGCACGTCAGCGACGGTTCACTATACCCAGCTCTTCATAAACTCGAGCAGGAGGGTTGGATCAAGGCGGAGTGGAAGACGAGCGAGCTGGGGCGGCGGGCCAAATTCTACTCGCTCACCCGCTTGGGGCGCAAGAAACTGGCCAAGGAGGCCGCGAACTGGGAGCGGCTGGCAGGTGCGATCAGCGCGGTAGTCAGACGGACGGAGGCGTGAGCGTGCGGTGCATCGTAGCGCTGGTGTGTTCACTCATTTTGTCTTGCGCTACACGCCGGGCCGCAACCGAGTTCCGGGTTCTGCCTGGCCAACCGGATTACCTGCTCGTTTCCCCGGATTCCCAAAAGACTCCGTTTCCAGAAGTGCTCAGCTGGTACACCAACGTCGGGCCGAGCTGGGTGGAGCTGCGTAGGTTGACCCAGCTTCGCGTTGAGAATGCGTATTTTCGCGAGGGCGCGCCGAAACATGGGCTGGCGAACTTCCTGGGGACGGAGATCGCGCGTTATCAGGTACTAAGAACGGGCGCGCTCAAGGAAATCTTTTTCGAGTCGCACGTGGCGCAAAGGCCGTCTGACCAGCCTCCGGTTCAGCAATTGGTGAGTGAGGCCCAGAGGCTCTATCACTGTCACCGGTTCTTTTATCAGGTCCTATTGAGCAAGAAATCGAACGTGCGGAGCGCAGTCCTGCTGGGAGCGGAGTCTAATCAAGTGATTGACCAATTGACGACGCGCTTGCTGACTGAACCCGAAACGGTGTGTGGAGATGGTTCCACCGCATGCACGATATTCCCAGAGGCATGTAGCGTGTCACTCGAAATGGAGATCGTGGTGAATGGGAAGAGCCGTGCGGTCCTGTGGGGCAGCGACCTTAGGGAGTTCGGCGAGGGTCACCAGAGTGTGTCGCTATTTCGCCGGTATAAGGGCCGCTTGGCGCCGGTCGAATTGGACGCGCATGATGATGAGGCGCTCCGCGTGCCTCTGTTACCTGGAGACGTCATCAGATGGTGAAGGAGGCCTGAGAATGGGTCTTGAACATTGGTGCTATTCGATTCCACTGCGCCTGCGCTCCATTTTCCGGCGCGCCAGGGTTGAGGATGAACTCGATGAGGAATTTCGCTTTCATCTGGATCAGCTCATCGCGCGGGAGATAGCCGCCGGCAAAACCGCCGAGGAAGCCCGGCGCGCCGCATTACGGGCCATGGACGGGATCGAGCGGCAAAAGGAGAACTGCCGGGATATGCGTCATGTGCCTTATGTCGAAAACTTAGTTTACGATGTGCGCCGGGCCGGGCGAGCGCTTTCGCGGAAGCCTGGCTTCGCCGCCAGTGTCGCAGTCGTTCTTGCTCTAGGGATCGGAGCGAGCACCGCGGTCTTCAGTGTTGTGGATGCGGTGTTACTGCGTCCGCTGCCGTATGCGGGCGCAGAGCGGATGGTGAAGATCGACGAAGAGAGCACAGCCGGCCGGCAGACCAATCTAAACGGTGATGATTTTCTTAGGCTGGCGGCGCGGACGGATTTGTTTGACAAGGCCGTCGGATACTACCGGGACGACGTAACCGTAACGGGCGTGGTTGAGCCCGCACAGGCGATTGTCAGCCGTATGTCACCTGAGCTGTTCTCCATGCTGGGCGCGCGTGCCCATTTGGGGCGGACGCTCGTGGCGCGGGACGATGATCCAGGCCAGCCTCATGTGGTGGTGCTCAGCGACGCTTTCTGGAGGCGCGTTTTTCGAGGCGAACCGGCCGTGGTGGGGCGCGCCATTCGCTTATCCGATGAGATTTATACGGTGGTCGGTATTATGCCACGGGAGTTCGAGTTTGCATACTCGAACGTCGATCTCTGGGTTCCCATCCGGCTTACGAAGGGCGTGAATAGCGGTTGGCCGGAAATGGTGGCACGCATTCGGCCCGGAATTTCTATCGCGCAAGTTCGCAGCGCTCTCGAGATCACCGCCCACCAATTCGAGCAGGAAAAGCCGGAGAGAAAAGGACTACAGATCCAGGTTTTACCTTGGTGGGAAACCCCGACGCGAGAGTACAGGTTGACCTTCCTTTTCATCTTGGCTGCGGTTGGATGTCTATTGATGATTGCGTGCGCGAACGTGGCGAGCCTGTTGCTCAGCCGCGCCGTCGAAAGACAAAAGGAGATGGCGATCCGGGCCTCACTCGGCGCGGGCCTGTGGCAGGTAG
>JASHOO010000059.1 GCA_030041035.1 Bryobacteraceae bacterium
GTCGGGCCGTCTCCTATCGCTTAGTGTGAACCGGCGTGCCGGGCCTTGGAAGATTGGGGCGACGCCGCCTGCGCCGGATTCAGCGGTTCGCCGCTGGCTTCCGAAAGCAGGAAGCTGACCGAGTTCGGAGTCGCGGTGAAGTCGAACATATTGTCGATCGGGCCGGCGATGGCGTCGAAAGAGCCCTGCCCGATGCGCTGACCGTTGAGCCAGTTGTCTTCTATGAAACGAATGATGGAGCTTTGGTCGGTCATGGAGTGGTCGACGAAGTTCTGCTTGGCGTAGGGGGAGATCACCATCATTGGAAGGCGTGGTCCGTAGCCGCAGCGGCCCTGGGCGTGAGCCGTGCCGGTGTTTACGCCGGCGAGCGCTGCAATGCCACTACCGCACGTGCCGGTCCCCGTGACGGCGTCAGACGCCGTAGCGGATTGGTTGACGATGGGCGGCATTTGATGATCGTACCAGCCGTCGGAGTCATCGTACGCGATCACGACCGCGGTGGAGGCCCAGTAAGGGGTTTTCTGAAGGAAGTTGATGACGTGCACAACAAAGGTCTGCTCGTCGAGCGGATCGGAGTAACCGGCGTGACCATCCTCGAAGCCCGGCGCCTTGAGAAAGCTGACGGCGGGCATATTGCCGGCGGAAACCGCTGCATAAAAATCGTTGATGTCGTATTGATGGTTGGCGGCGTCACCGGCCTGGCCGATCGTGGCAGTTGAAGTCGGCCGCTTGTGGGTCAGGTTCTGGGTGGATTTGTAATATTGGAAGGGCTCGTGATGCGGAATGTAGTCGCTCTTCAGGGTATTCGTGATCAGTGACGTGGTGCTCCGGTTGCAGCCGGTGGACCCGTTGGGATTGGTGGCGGTCGTATCGAAGCCACCCTGGAACCATCCCCAGGAGACGCCCGCGGCATTGAGGAGATCCCCGATATTGATACCGGTCATGCCGAAGGTCTCGCCGGTGGTGGTAGAGCAGATATCGCCGGCGGGATCCGCATCGCTGATGTCTGTGAGCCCCCCGTTACCATCTTCGACGAGCGCGCCCGTGCCGTTGGTGTTGTTGAAAACGCCATTCGTCTGGCCGGAGATCAGGTTAATCGCGCCTACCGTGGACGGGCCGTACGTCGTGCCATAGGAATTGTCGTTCATGGCAAAGTGCTGTGCGTAATTCCAGTAAGCCGTTACGGTGTTGCCGTCGTAGTAGCCCATGACGAGACCCGTAGTCCCGGCTTGTGGAATGTTCGTGGGCGGTGGGCCGGCGCTGCCGGTGGACATGGGGAACAGATCCACAAGCCCGCTATGATAGGCGACCTGTTCGGCGAGGTAATCGTGATCCTGGTCGGCGGTGGAGGCCTGAGACCGGTCCAGGCGAAAAGGGGCGTATGCGCCGGAACTATTGGCCGGATTGGACACGTTCGCGTTGTTGTTCAGCACCGCAGGGCTGAAGCCGTTGACGCTCGGCGTATTGGGATAGGCGTAGAACGCGGGCTCGCCTTCGGGATTCAAGGCAAACGGATAGGTGCCGAAGTAGTGATCGAACGAGATATTCTCCTGGAAGATCACGACCAACTGTTGAATCGGCGTGGCCGGAGCACCCGCAGGTGCGGGCGTTTGGGCGTTGGCCGGCCGCAGGCTGATCAGCATGCAGGCAATGACAATGCGGCCGAGCAAGTTTGACAGACGTGGTTGCATATTCTCCTTCCGGGTCCGCTAAATTGCGAGCCCGATTTCGTGGTGTTTAAAGGTTAAGCAGTGGAGTATACGCGGGTACTGTCAAGAAGAAATGAAAAATTCGTCACGAATATATAACGAGATGGCATCGGACTGGTTATGGAATAACAACCGGCCGGTGTCTGCCTGATCAACCTCAGAAACTCGGATGGCCCGCCATCCTCCAGGACCACATCAGGAATGAAGTGCTCGTCAGGTCGATGGCTGGCTCGGTAGTGCTGTAGGATTGCATATTGTCTCGGTAAACCGTGACCTCGGAAGCATTGAACGGCCCGTCGTTTCCATTGAATTTCGCGAACGGATCGGCGCCATTCGCCGGGCATAGAATCATGCCGGTCACGATGCCCGAGGTCGCCTCCGTCGCTGGCCCTTCGCTCGCTGCGCCCCAGAGGATGGGTGTCCCGCCCGAGGTTCCGTTGAGCGCCCCGGCGAGGTTGGCCACCTGGTGCTGGATGCAATTCGGGAACGTGGTGCCGTCACCCACGATAAACGAGGAGCCCCAGGCATTGGCGCCCAGAATGTTCCCTAGCCACCGTTGTGCGTAGGTGTCATAGCTCTTGGTTTGCGTCAAATAATACGCCTCGCTCGCCATCACGGAAAGGCCGCCGCCGTGCGACGTGGTATCGCCATTATTCCACGCGTCGCCGAAGCCCCACGCATCGGTTCCTGCTTGCGTGATCGCGTCGCCTACCTGCTGCAGGAACTGCTGTTCAATGCCCGCTTGCGTAACCGCCAGGCCCTGCGGATTCCCCGCCTTCTCCAGTGCACGATACAACTCGAAGTGTGCCAGCCCGCTGACGTCGTAGAGATTCAGCGTGTCGGTATAACCTTGCTGGTAAACGTTTGTGATGTAGTTGCTCGCGAACTGCGCCGCCTGCCGCAAGTAGTCCGACGGATTTGTGTGCGGCAAGCCTGCGGGGAGATTCTGACTTCCTCCGGCTGACGCGAGGGCGAAGTAAAGTTCCGTTGCACCCAGTTCCATGTCGTCGTCCCAAACCGTCTCGGGGTAACCGTCAAACGGCACGATCGTCAGCAGACAATTGCTGCACGATCCGGAATTCACGCTGGGCGCCGGATCGGGGAATGAGGTGTCCGCCAGATCAAAAATATGTTCGGCGCTCGCCAGGCACTGATTGGCCAATGCCGGGTTGGACGCCTGATTGAGCTGATAGCAGAGTGCAAAGTCCGCGGCCAGGCGGCCCGCCAGATTCGGGCTGATTTTCGAGCCTGCCGGCCCCGCGACAAACACCGGACGGTTGCAAATGTAAAACGTTGTGAGCGGATCGCACGCTTCCGGATCGCCGGGTTGCTGATAATTGTCGGCCGCCTGCGGCAGCGTCCAGATGTCGTATTCGGTGATCAGGCAGTAAGGCGTGTCGTATGTCCCGCCGCAATTGCCCGTGGCGGAACTAGGGTCGCCGAAGCCGTAGTAGTCCCAATCCTGGCTGTTGTCCACCTGGTAGTACAGCGTTTTGGTCGGATCGTTCCACATTTCCATCAGCCAATTCAGCCCGAACATCGCTTCCGCGGTGAAGTCGGACGCGGCTGGCGCTCCCGGCCCGCTGTTGCCCGCGTACGAAACCGAGACCGGCGGAGCCGGCGGATTCACGGGAGCGTTCGCACCCATCTGGTTCGGAAAATCTCGAATGCCGATTTGCATCAACGCCACGGCATAGCTCGTGGTCTCGACATACTTCATGTAGTCGCCCGCATCCCACCAGCCGCCGGCAGCGTCAATATTCGGCAAGTTCGCTGCTACCAACGGTGGTGTGGGCGGCACATTGTCGACGAAGTCGTTCGTGTCCAACGGCGGCGTGACGAACACGCTGGCGTTGGCGTCTTTCAGGTGCCCGGGCGCGGTTCTCAGCGCGTTGGGGATGAAGTTCTTGCCGTCGCGGTCGGTCTCGTAGAAGAACAGCGTATTCAACAGTTGACCCTGATACAGGTTGTTTGCAGTATCCACCGCAAAGTTTGGCGAAGTGGCCGCCACCGGGCCGGAAACCTGGATTTGGTACACCCCGGCGGGCACCGTAAAATCCAAAGCGTAAACCTGATACGAGACGGACTTACTGTGGCTCCAGGTCCCCAAGAGCGCGCCGACGTTGCCCGAAAACTTGGTCGCGCCGTTCGCGTTGACCACGGCAAACGTCGCGCCCGTTTCCGACGCGGTGGACATCAAGTACGCGCGCCCCGGGCTGCCGTTCTCATACCCGGCTTGATTGACACGTATATACGCCGCGTCTGCCGCGATTCCTGCCGGCATGCAACTAAGGGCAACCGCCATGACAATTGCTGTGAGAATGAACCCGATGCGAATCGGAAAGGGGAAGGTGGAAGCTACCATGTTTTTTCTCCCCGCCTCGGTGGGCGGCCCTGATCTGTTCTAGCTGATTGCCGTCATTATATCCCCGGCGCGGCCTCGCGATGGCCCGCCATCGTGGTGTCCACGTCCATAAGCTTTGGATTTGAGGCTGTTCAGCGCTTCGCTTTGCGCAGCAGCATGCGGCGGATGGCGCCGAAAATCCGATCCACCGCGGGGCGCCGGTAGGCCCAGCGCTCATCGGGTTCGGGTGGGTTGACGACCATGGTGGCGTTGGCTTCGAACAACAGCAAGTCGCCCGCCGGGCTCAAGCCGAAATCTATTCCTGCATAATCCAGGTCTAGAGTTTTCTGAACCTGCTCGAGCGCGGTCATCGCGCGCCCGCCAAGGACCGCCGGCATGTCTTCGAGGAATTCCGCGTCTTCCATGCGATGCTCGGCGTTCGCAGCCATCTCGGCGGTGAAATAGTGAATCTTCCAATGACTCGAAATCGCCGCGTGCAGCGGATAAAGGCCGCCGTCGATCATCATGACGCGGTACTTGCGTACTTTGCCGTCGGCGCCGCGGGAATCGAGATATTGAATGGCGGTCAACTCGGCGCCCGGCAAGCCGGCCACTGCTTCCACTAGTTCCACGGGCCCGCCGACAAGCACAAAGTGGCGGCCGGTGTGAAAGCCGGGTGTGCGCAGTAGCAGCGGGAACCGCAGTCCGTGGCGCCCCAGCGTGGTGACGGCATCGGGCGCGCTCACTAGATCGCGCGGCAGCGTGACCATCGCCGGCGTGATCACACCCAGAACGCGCGAAAGCCGCTGTGCATTATCGGACCGCCCCGTTGCCATTACCGCCGAAGGCGCATTCAGCACAGGCGCGCCGCTCAGCGCGGCGATGGATTGCGCTGCCCTGAGCGCTTCGCCGGATAGATCCGCGTCGCCGATGGCGTTGAATATCAGTTGATGACGAGGCAGAGGCTGCGCGCGGTTGTAGAACTCCGCCACCACCACGCTCGTCTCGAATACGCGGTCGTCCAGAAGATGGCGCGTCGGGATATTGCCGCCCACCGCCGAAACCAGCAGCAGCAGTGAGACCGGGGTCGCATCGCCCCGGTAGGGCAGCGTCACCACTGCGCGCTGTTCGAAGCCCTTCCGCCGGTGCTCGGCCGCGCCCTCGGCGTCGCCCAACTCGGCCAGCACGTATGCCAGTCCCTGGTGTGCTTCCGGGAAGTCCGGATCGCTGCGTAACGCCGCTGCATAGTGTTCGCGCGCCGCCGCGAACTCGCCGCCTTCGTACAGCACATTGCCCAGATTCACCTGGCTCATTGGATCAGCGGGGTGCCGCGCCGCGGCTTCCGTGTACGCCGTTCGCGCCGCGCTTCGATATCCCGTAGCATGCAGCAGCGTGCCCAGGTTGTTGAGCGCCAGGCGGTCGGATGGTGCGCGCGCCAGAATGTCGAGATAGGCGTTACGAGCCTCCAGCGTGCGGCCCAGTTCGCTGAGCAGTTGAGCACGATCCAGCCGCAAAGCGATCGCTTCCGGCTCGGCGGCGATGCGGGCTTCGATTTGCCGCAAGGCGGATTCGCGCGCCAGGCGCGGTGCCCAGTCAGTTGTGTCGGCCGGCGCGCTTGCTGTGCTGCCCGCCGCCCGCTCACCTAGAGACAGGCCCAACGCAACCGTCCGTTCCACCAGCGCGTCAAGATCCGAAGGTCGCGTGCGATGATTCACAATCGCCGCGCGAATCGCGAGCCGGCCTCCGATCACCGTCGTCGATGGCGCCGCCACACCGGATTCCTGCAACTCCACCGCAATCCGTGCATTTACACGGTGCGCCTCCTTCGCCCGGTAGCGGAAGCAGACGATGTTCAGCTCCACCGGTGCCGCCAGCTCCAGTTCGGGCGTCTCCGCGATGCGGCTTTCCAGGTAACGCGCCAGCTCGCAGGAACGCGCGATCGAGGCGCCCAGTGCCTCCGCACCATATACCTTCAGCGTGAACCATGTCTTCAGCGCGCGAAAGCCGCGCGAAAGGTCGGGGCCAAAGTCGCAAGGCCATGGTGAGCCGGCCGCCAGGCCCTGAGATTCCCGCCTTAAATACGGCGCCGAAGTGGCGAATGTCCGCCGGTGCAGTACGCCATCGCGCACCAGCAC
>JASHOO010000521.1 GCA_030041035.1 Bryobacteraceae bacterium
CCGAGCCGCCGCGCGGTGTCGGCATCGCTTTGCGCCATCAGGTCGGCCCAGATGATGTGCAGATTTTGAAGCCGCGTGGACGACGGCTGCGGATAAACAAGCGTGAACATCACGCCGTCAACATCACCTGCTCCGGCGGTGCTCTGCCAGGCGTCGCCTTTGAGCCCCTCGCCAGGTTCCAATTCGTAACCCGTGGCCCCTCGGATTTCTAGGCCGCTGGTCGATGGAGCCAAACGAACATAATACGGAGTGGCCTCCGGGCTGTCATGTCCCCATGAGATCCGCACCTTCAATTCCATGCAGAAAAGTGCCGGGCTCACGGTCAGTGCGCAGATTACGTACCGTATCCTCATTTCCGTCCTGCAGTCGCAGGCAACAGCGCTTTGATCCGGTTTCGGTCACCCCATACCGATTC
Source organism: Bryobacteraceae bacterium (assembly GCA_030041035.1). Classification (GTDB taxonomy): domain Bacteria; phylum Acidobacteriota; class Terriglobia; order Bryobacterales; family Bryobacteraceae; genus QHXW01. Next base: position 416 of record JASHOO010000521.1, read on the forward strand.
CGTGTGCGCCAAGATCTCTGCGGGCGTGAACCAGAGGCGTTTCGTCTGCCGCTGGCTGTGCAGTTTCGCTAGATCATTGTAATGGGGAGACGAGGGATGCTCCGATTCTCCGTAAGGCAAGAGGCTCCAGATCTCTTTCGGGTTTCCCTCCACAACAATCAGCAGATCGCCCCACCCGTCGTTGCAATACATCTGCCCATTTTCCTGCTCGATGCCCTCGTCGGGGTGCAGCACGTCGTACAGCCCCGTTCCATCCATCGCAAACTTCCCTCCACGAACAACCACGTTGATGTCGCCCCATCGAACCTCCGACTTGCCGAACTGCTTCTGGATGCGCGCTACGGCTGCAACGAACGCCTGCCGCGCGGCATCTTGCTCTTCGGCCGAGTCAAGATCGATCTTCTTCCTACCGTAGCCGATAAACCGCGAAAATTTGCTTTGGGAGAAAAGCTCCTGATAGGCGCGGCCCCAGTAATACACATACGTGTACGCAACCGAGTCTTCCGCCGATCGCCGGTCCCAGGCCTTCACCAGTTGAACAGCCCGTGCCACGCCAGGGTCCTGGGCGGGTTTGGCAGCATAGGCCCGGTCGAGCAAAGGAACAATTACGTCTGCCGGCATCACCGTGGTGTCGAAAGCCAGTTCCTTCATGTCCGCGAGAGTGAATTTTTTGTCCTGCCCTAAAACCTGAAACAGCCTCTCGCCGCGCGTGTTGAGCGCTTCTTCACCGGCGTCCGGCTTTGGCATTACTTGCAGGTAATACGGTGCTGGGGCCAGTGGGTTGAGACCCGAGTTCTTGGTCGCCACCCAAGGTGGGTTATTGCAGTTCTGCAGAAAACCTGAAGGCGGGTTCAGCAGCTGTGGATATAATTCGAATGGAAAATACGGCCCCCACTCGGTTTCCTTCGTCCACCCCGGAACTGGCTTGGACCAGTCATAACCTTCCGCTCGTCGTGCAACGTTGCCGTTGTGCACCCAGAATATATTCTCGGAATCGGAGAACAGCAGATTCCACCGGGGCATCAGCTGGCGCGCCAGTGCCGCCTTGAATTCGGTGAGGTTCTGCGCCTTCATTAGCCCGTACATTCCAGTGGAATAATTAACCCCGTCGTAGTTCGGAAGTTTTACGGAGTAGGCGCGGTTTTTTTCCCGGTCGAAATGTACGATGGGCCCGTGGTGCGTGTAGTAGAGCGGCAACGTAAGCGATTCCATTCCCTTCGGACCTTTCACGCGGAATGTCTCGATATCCTCGTGGATGTCGCGCCATCGTCCGTCGTAAAGGTACTGGAGATGATTTTCCGGATTGATCTTCTCTTCGTACACGTCGGCCATGTTGGGCTCGTTCCAGGTGGCCGACCACGTGATCTTGTCATTGAACCCATCCAGAAAAAACGGACTGCCGAACCAACTGATACCCGCGGCATCCAGCTTGCCGGGAGTGATCAGTTGCGCTTCATAATTCTGAAAGCGGTTGGCCCACGGCATATGCGTATGCTCCACATGTATGATGCGTCCGTTGGCCGATTTGAATGGAGCAATCGCCCATTGATTGGAGCCAAAATCCGGAAAATCATACACCTTCTCAGTCATCTTCTCTAACGCATCGTGAATGCTGTAGAAGCGCATGTAGTGGCTGCGCTCCACTGCCTCGATGTCCTCGGCGGTCACGGAGTCAATCCAGGCGGGTACGTCCACCCGATGCTCCGCGATGTACGCGTTCACTCCGCGTGCAAATGCCGCCAGAATCTTGTACATATTGGGATCGATCTTGTTCTTGTTCTCCACGACGCATTTCTTAGTTCGCAGCAAACGCTGCAAGTAGTCGCCGTCCCAGCGGTATTCGTAAGGGATGAAATGCAGATAACCATCGCCCAGAGCTTCAAAGCCCTGCACTTCGGCGCGCCGCCCCTGCGCGTCGCGATATTCGAGCATCATGCGCTCCAGATGGTCTTCCGCCTGCGCATAGCCGTAACCGAAGAACGTGGCTTCCTCGGTGGCTCCCACGATGTGCGGAACTCCGTAGTCGTCGCGGTAAATCGTCACTTGTTGTGCCAATGGATCGGCGGCGCAAGCCGCAATCGCCGCTGCCACGACGCAAAAGTGTAGACGCAAAATAGATCGATACCTCATGGACTCCTCGAACTAGCGGAATTTTACATCCAACCAACCTGCTCGAATAAAGATGGGCCGCCATCGTCCCGCTAATCGGACAAAAAGTGATCTGCCGGCTTTTTCAATGGACCCGTTCGTAGTCCGGGCGAACGAGAAACGCGATTGCCGTGAACAGGAGCACTGCGGCTGCAACCAGCAGTAGCGACGTGTAACTCATCATCCTGTGAATGCCAAGAGTCTGTTTCCACATTCCCGTGAGCAATGGAGCAAAGCCAGACGTCAGATAACCGGCCAGATTCATAAAAGCCACGGCGGAAGCCCGGGTATCCGCGGGAACAACATCGAACGAGGAGATGTACAGATTGGCGAGTGCCAGTCCTCCCACCAAACCGAAAGCTATAGCGGCAAGCTTCGTGTGTAGCAAAGAATCACTGTTACCGATCA
>JASHOO010000522.1 GCA_030041035.1 Bryobacteraceae bacterium
GGAGAAGGAAGTGGCGGTTCCGGGACTGAGCAACCAAAAGGGCGTCATCGTAGGCTGGCTGCCGGGAGAGCAGAACTACCTGGTGATGGGGGCGCTCGCGGGCAGTAAGAAGAAGGGATGGCAGATTTTCGCCTGGGACGCGGGGAAAGGGACTCTGCGGGCGGTATCGCCGGAAGGCATGTCGGGTGAGGGGCTGCCGCGGCTTTCTCCCGACGGCAAGCGATACTACCATCGTGGACCGGACGGCGGCTGGCATGTGTATGCGATCTCCGACGGCAAGCAGAGCGAGATGCAAGGTCTGACGGCGCACGATGTTCCGGTGGGCTGGCGTGCCGATAGTCATTCGATTTATGTGCAAATGCACTCGGACGCCCACAACATGATGCGTGTGGCGTTCCTGAATATCGACACGGGCGAGCGGAAGCTGTGGAAGGAGATTCACCCTACGCGGCCAGTGGATGAGATCGAGAGCCTGTGCGTGACGCCGGACGGGCGGGCGTACGCGTACAACTACCGGCAGGCGAGCTCGGAGTTGTATCTGGTGAAGGGGTTGAAGTGAACGTTTGACGCGGTATGGGCGTCAGAGTAAGGCAGAAGGAGTTGGTATGCGCTGGATTCTGCTGATTTTCGCCGTCACTCCAGGCAATTGGGGAATGGCCGCGGCACCGCGGGAGATCTACTACCAGGGCTTGCTGGAGCCTTTGAATATCACGCCGACTTTTGACAGGGGGTACGTGTTCGCTTATGACCGGCACAAGGTCGAGGTTTTTGGGCCGGATGGATCCCGGCTTTTCAGCATCTCGGCTGAGATTGCGGACTGCAAGCTGGCCAACATAGACAACGCCGCCGTGGACAGCGATGGAACGATAGCAGGAGCGGTGATGTATGCGATGGACGGGACATCCAGAACGGTCATCCGGGGCACCAGCACGCTGCGCTGGGTGGCGGCGGAAGGGTAAGGCCGAGGCGTTCAGCGTTCGGTTCCTCACGCATCTCAAAGCAAACCGGATGGGTGAGTCGTAAACTGGCGCGATCCGGTGTACAATTTATGGCGGACAACGGGTCAAGCGGGGTGGGGGCTGTGTCTCGTAGAACTGATGCCGTGGCATTACGCCACGATGGAGGCGTTTTCTATGACCAAGAGCCGTTCCCAACGCCCGTGCCGGGCTCTCGTTGCGAGCTTTTTGGCGCTGGCTCTCCTTAGTTTTCCGTCTTTTGCACAAAACTTTCCGCAAAGCAAAATTCTCGGCGGGTATTTCGAAGAATGGAGTATCTATTACGCCAATTACAATATTGCCAACCTCCAGCAGAACGGGGTGGCGGACAAGCTGACGCATCTCATCTACGCTTTCGCCAACGTGACGGCGGGTCCGGCGGGGTGCGCCTTTGCCGATACGTGGGCCGATTATCAGAGTCCCTATCTTCCGAGCGTCAGCGGGGTGGCGTACGCCGGGCCGCTATACGGCAATTTCGCGGCGATCCAGCAGATCGAGCAGCTTCATCCGAATCTGCATGTCCTGATTTCGATCGGCGGAGCATCGGCCACCAACACGGCGAATTTTTCTGCCGACGCGAGCACCGAAGCGGGACGCCAGGCGCTGGCGGCTTCCTGCATCAGCATGTTCATCGAAGGCAATATCGCATCGGGCATCACGGCACCGGGTTTGTTTGATGGAATCAACATCGACTGGGAATTTCCGACGGCGAGCGACACGCAGAATTTCACGGCCTTGCTCGCCGAGTTCCGGCGCCAGTTGGACGAGCTTTCCGCCACGACCGGCAAGAAGTACAGTTTGTCGTTCGATGGGCCCGCGGGCGCGCAGAACTATGTGAACATCAACCTGGCCGAGGCTGCCAAGATAGTGGACTTCATCACGATCGACGGTTACAACTATGCGGGATCGTGGGACACGCAAACCAACGATGCCTCCTCGCTGTTTGATTCGAAGCAGGATCCGGCGTTCGGGCAGGATCTCGACATCAACGACACGGTGAATGCGTATCTCAAGGCCGGCGTGCCGCCGTACAAATACACCATGGGATTGCCGCTCTATGGCGCGGGCTGGACCGGCGTGCCCGACGTGAACTACGGGTTGTATCAGAATTCGACCGGGCCGTCTCCGGTTCCCATGGCGAACGGAAACGGACTATGCACGGACCTGAGCGGTGCCACCCCTGGATGCGATGTTCTGCTGACGCCGGGGGTCGCCACTTACGGGACGCTGGTGAATCTGGAGGCCTACGGCTACGCCGCGCATTTCGACCCGGTGCGGGTTGCGGTATCGCTTTACAATCCGGCGCTGGGAACGTTCTATACGTTCGATAATCCGCTGACAGCGACGCTGAAAATGTTGTATATCCAAGCCAGGGGGCTGGGTGGTGCGTATGTCTGGGCGGTCAAAGACGATGACCCCAACGGCACCATGGTAAAGACCATGGCGCAGTTCCTGGGACACTAGCGGCGCAGGCCACGCATGCGTGGCCCCTACCAGCGGCGGTGGGTGTCGAGGGCCAGGCGTGCGTCGGCCGGCTCCCACCGGGCGGCGGGGCTGCGGTGCTGGTGGAAGTAGGGGAAAGCGGAGAAGTTCGTGGAAGAAGTGCAGAGAGCGTGGAGCGTTCGTGCGACTATTTCGATGAGTACAACGCCATGAACCCAGAAAATAAAACCGACCGGGCGGCGTGGTTGCAAGGACCATCGGCCAAATGCTCGAAGCCCGGCGAAGTCGATTCGCCGTGGAGGCTGGTGCTGTTGGGCGCGCCGGGTGTGGGCAAGGGCACGCAAGCTTCGCTGTTGAGCGAGCGATTGGGCGCTTGCCATCTTTCGACGGGCGATGTTTTCCGCGCTGCCGGCGGCCGTCCGGATTGTGAGCAGACACCGGCGATGCTGGCGGCGCTCGAACACATGCGGCACGGCGAGCTGGTGCCGGATTCGACCGTTTGGGAGATGGTGCGGGAGCGGAACGGCTGCCTGCACTGCGGCGGCGGGTTCATTCTGGATGGATTTCCACGTACGCTGAGCCAAGCGGAGGCGCTGAGACAGCACATGGCGAATGAAAAGCTCGCGTTGCACGCGGTGGTGAACTACGAGCTGCCGCTGGAGGAAATCGTGGCGCGCCTGAGCGGACGCCGCACGTGCAAGCAGTGCAAAGCAGTTTTCCACATCACCGGGCAGCCGCCGAAAAAACAGGGTGTGTGCGATCACTGCGGCGGCGCGCTTTTTCAGCGCGAGGACGACCGGCCGGAATCGGTCCAGGTGCGGATGGAGGCGTATCAGAAGAGCACGATGCCGCTGATCGAGTTCTACTCGGGGTTGGGTTTGCTGATGCCGGTAGAGGCGACGGGGACACCGGAGGAGATTTGCGGGCGGACGGTGAAGGCGCTGGGGGTGAGCTAAGAAGGCTACCTGTCGGTCGCCATAAAGCTGGAAAAGCCGAAGTCGCCGATCACGCCGGTGGCGCCTTCGAGATAATAGCCGATTCCCGGATTTCCGTTGAGGAATTTGTCATCACTGATTTGAATCATCTGCACGCCATTGATGTAGACGGTCAGGATCTTTCCCATCATGGTGGCTTTCACGACATCGCCAGTCTTGACGCCGTACTGGGAACCTGAGGTCTCTTTCAGCATGGTGAACTTTCCCAGCGGTCCTTCCCACCGGGCGATGTTGCAGTAAGCTTGTGCAATTTTGGTGCAGCGGAACATGACTTCGTAGCCGGTGCAATTGTGGGGAGAAATGGAACTCCGCAGCCGCAGCTCCACTTCCTCCCAAACCTTGCCATCCTGATTCGGGTTCACGGAGCGGACCGTGGCTTGCACCGTTTGATTCGGTCCCCAGGTCCCCTTCAGAAGCGCGGTGGAGTCGTCGTATTTTTGAGGAGCCGGTCTTTTCCCCCCGATTTCCGAGCCGAATGCGAATCCGGGAATGGTTCGGACGTCGGTCCAATCCAAGCCGTCGATCCGGCCATTCAGCCAAATACCTTCTTCCGAAATCGGATTCTCCGTGCGGGAAAAGTTGGTCGTGTAGGGCCCATGTGTTGCGGAGGGGGAAGGGGCCGACAACAGGCTGAGCTGCCCCGTGGCCGTCACGATGACGAGCAGCGCGATCGCTGCGAGGCAGGCCGCTACGTTATGCATCGTTGCTTCAGTGTTCATGATTGACTACTGAAGGATACAACAGCTTTTTCTGTGCGATCACTGCGGCGGCGCGCTCTTCGAGCGCCGGGACGACTGGCCCCGGCGGGTCATGCAGTGGTGAACCCGCCCGGCGTGATCCCGCTATACCTTATGCTTGAGCTGCAAAATCATTTGCACGACGTGAGTCGACGTGGTAGAGAACGGGCTGTTCGCTCCGAGTGCGGCTTCTTCCGCGACGCTCTCGCCTGCATCCGCTCGTCTGATCAATTCTCCCGCAGCGCGATGGAAATTCGCGTGCAAGTTTTTGAGCTCTTTGAATTCCGGCAACGCGGAATGCTTAGCTCCTTCCGCATATAGCCACTTTCCGAGAGCGCATTGGTTGTCACTTGCGACCACACTGGCGTTCAGTGACTGGTCGGGCTTGCGAAGGTATGCCTTCAACTTGTTCTTCCAGGCCGAATGAGCGGCAATGGCTTCGTCGAAGTCCACGTTCTGTTTCCCCCTTAACGTAGGGTGTGGGGCGGAGGAGTGTTTTGTTGCAGAAAATTTTTCAGGATGGAGGGCGCTCTACTGCTTCACGCCGACATCGGCATCGCCCTCAATCTCTTCCCCGTCACCTGGAACACCGCGTTTGCAACCGCCGGCGCCAACCCGATGATCGGCGTTTCGCCGGCGCCGGAAGACGGGAGATCTTTGCGGTCGACGAGCACGGTTTCGATCGTGGGGACGTCGCTGAAGCGCGGCACGCGGTAGCGCGAGAGCAGCGGATTCAGGATTCTGCCGTCGGCGAAACGGATCTGCTCGAACAGCGCGCCACCGATGGCCATGACCATCGCGCCCTCGACCTGGTTGCGCAGGTGATCGGGATTCACCACCGCGCCGCACTCGAAGGCCTCGACCACGCGTATGATCTTCGGCCGGCCGCCTTCCATGGTGGCTTCCGCGCAGCAGCCGACGTAGGCGTTCTTTTCGAAGCCCATCGAAATTCCGTAGCCGCGTCCTTCCGGTGCCTTGCGCTTTCCCCAGCCGAATTTTTCGGCGGCGGCGATGAGCACGGCGCGCTGGCGCTCATCCTGGAGGTTCGTCAGTCGGAACTCGAGCGGGTCCATCCCTACCGCGCACGCCAGCTCATCGATGTGGCACTCGCGCGCGAAATGGTTGGCGGTGGCGGCGAGGCCCCGGTAGGACCCCTGGCGCAGCGGCGACTTCGAAGGATGAAACACGATCCGGCGGTTGGGAATTTCGTACGTAATCTGCATTCCCGATGGGCCGGAATTGTAGTTGTGAAACTCCCAGGCGGTGATCTGGCCGTCCTGGCGAGCGCCGGCGGAAATTTCGATCACGCCTCCAGGGCGGAAGTAGCTCCAGGTGAATTCTTCCTGGCGCGTCCAGAAAACCTTCACTGGTTTACCGGCGGCTTTGGCCAGGCGCGCGGCTTCAATGGCGCATTCTCCCGAGTGCTTGCCGCCGTATGCGGAGCCGGTGTCGGGCACGATGACGCGGATGCGCTCCTGGGGAATACCGAACTCCGACGCCAGTTCCTCGCGCACCCCGAACGGCCGCTGCGTCCCGGTCCAGACGGTGAGTTTGTCACCGGCCCATTCCGCGACGGCGGCGCGCGGCTCGAGCGGCGTGTGCGCGATGTAGGCGATGGTGTAAGCGGCGCTCAGCTTGTGGTCGGCTTCAGCGATCCCGCGCTCGACCGAGCCGCGCGTGTCGCGATCTTCCCCGGCTTCGGCGTTGGCTTTGAGATAGGT
>JASHOO010000523.1 GCA_030041035.1 Bryobacteraceae bacterium
TACGGCTTATGCCGTTTGACACAACATTCCATCCGCTCTTCATGTTCCAAGGCAGAGCGGAGGAAACGATGAACGATTCATAATTCTGAGGCATCCTGTGGCTACTTCGCGACGCAGTTTCTTAGGAACAACCGCCGGCGCGGCCGCGCTGACGATGATTCGCCCTCTGGGTGACGCGGTCGTCCTGGCTGATCAAATTGCACCGTCTTCTCCGGCGGTTCCCGCGCTCCTCCGCGTACACGCAGCGCCAACTCAGGCCGTCAACTCCTTCGATCCCGACGCGAGCCTTGCGACCTCGATGGACATTCAGTCACGCGAGGCTATCAACCGGATCTACACGCCGGAGACGGTCAAACTCTGCCTGTCTGCTGGTTGGGGCCCGATCAGCTATCGCTTGCATACTCCGGAGACGATCGATTATTGGCACTGGAATCCCAAAGGCACTTGGACCGACGAAGCAAACCAGCGCGGCTATTTCGTGGGCAACTCCGAGTTGGGCGAACCCATCCGCGATTCGTTCGGCTACAGTCTCCCTCATCGCGGCTGCACCCACAATGGCGGCACCGAGGGCGGCTATTCCCGCCTCACTGACGGCGATCCCGCTACTTTCTGGAAGAGCAATCCTTACCTGACCAAAGCCTTCACCCAAGATGACGACTCCCTGCACCCGCAATGGATCATCGTGGACCTCGGCCAATATTACGACGTGAACGCGATTCGCATCGACTGGTGCGAGCCAAGCGCGCGCGAATATGAGGTGCAATATTGGGTCGGCGCCGATCCCATGAATTGGGAAGAGCCGGCCCTGGATGCCACGGGTCAGGGCGGAGAGTACCTCCCGGTCTCCAATCAGGCGATGGGCAACTGGGTTCGCTTCTCCAATGGCATCGTTCGGGACGGCAAAGGTGGCAGCGTAACGCTTAAGCTTGCCGACAACCTGATTACTACCCGTTGGGTTCGCGTCGTGATGACACAATCGTCTAACCAGCCTGGTCCACACGGAACGGGCGATATTCGTCACCGCGTCGGCTACGCAATCTACCAAGTCTATATGGGCCGATTGGAACGCGGCGGCAAGTTCGCGGACTTCGTCAAGCATGCACCTGACGGCCGCCGGCAAACCGCCACGTACTGCTCTTCTACGGACCCGTGGCACACGGTCAAGGACCTCAGCCCGCGCGGCGACCAGACTGGCTGGGACATCTTCTTCACCAGCGGCATCACCAACAACCTGCCCGCCCTGATCACCGTCCCCTTGATTTACAGCATTCCCGAAGACGCCGCCGCCATGGTCACTTACTTGAAAAAGCGCGGCTGCCCCATCAGTTGGGTCGAGATGGATGAGGAAGCCGACGGGCAATACTACATGCCTGAGGACTACGCTTCGCTCTACATCCAATTTGCCGATGCTATTCACAAGGTCGATCCCACTCTCAAGTTGGGTGGCCCCGTCTTTCAGGGCATTAACCAGGACGTCTCTGTCTGGCCTGATGAGCGCGGTAACAAGTCCTGGTTTGGCCGCTTTTACGATTATCTGAAAGCGCGTAATCGCCAGGGGGATTTGACATTCGCATCTTTCGAAATTTACCCTTACGAAGCTTGCACGATGAAGTGGGATGACCTGTACCGCAACCGCGAGGTGACGCGCAAGACGCTCGAGGCATTTCGCGACGACGGATTGCCCGCTTCCATTCCGCTTATGAACACGGAAAGCAATCTCTGCGGTTCGCTTTCCGTTTACATGTCCGATATTTTTTCGGCTTTGTGGCTTGCCGATAACGTTGGCGCCTTCTTCGAAGAGGGCGGCGCCCTCTATGTGCACTCGCCTATCGAACCCAGCCGGATCGAGCATGGTTGCCAGGGTTATGCCATCTGGGGCAACGTGCTCACGGATCGCGCAGGAAAAATCGTCAACTATATGGCTTTCTACCACGCCGGGAAAATGATCAACGAAGAATGGGTGACGCATCGCACCGGCATGCATCATCTTCACCCCGTTGATGTCGGAATCGAAGACGCCGCCGGCAACGCCCTTGTTACCAGCTATGCCGTCCTTCGCCCGGATGGCCACTGGGCCTTGCTGCTCGTCAATAAAGACCGTGCCCATGCTTATCCGGTTCGAATCGCCTTTGACGGCGATGGCCGCTCGGGACATTTCTCTGGCAAACTTCGCATGGTCACATTTGGCAGTGAACAGTACGTTTGGCACGGTGCGGACATCAAGGCTCACGCCGATCCGGATCTGCCGCCTGTCGTTTCCTCAATCGACGCCTCAGCGCAGACCGTTTTTACCCTCCCCAAGTGTTCCGTCACCGTCTTGCGCGGCGAAGTCGCAGGCCTCACGGCGTAGCCATGAGCCCGGCGCACGCTCGGCATGCGGACAAGGGGCGAAAAGCAGATTCCCGAAGTTGTTTCAGAGAACCGCTCTGCAACCTCCAACCCTGCCGTGGTGTCCCCGCCGAGACCTCAACGCCCTTCTGCCGCGGCTTTGATACAATAACTGCCCGAGGAACCTCCCCAATGCCCAAGAAAATTGATCCACTCAATAAGAAGCAGTATGGAGCCGTGTCTACTTTCCTCGTCGTCAATGATGTGAAGGCGGCGATCAACTTCTACCAGAAAGCCTTTGGCTTTGAAAAGCGGTCCGTCATGAATGGGCCTGATGGCAAGATCGCGCACGCTGAATTGGCGCTACGCGGAACCGTGATCATGTTAGGGCCGGAGAATCCCGAACGAGGCGTACGCAGCCTTAAAACCATTGGCGGTTCTCCCGCCAGTCTCTATCTTTATGCAGAAGATGCCGACAAAGTAACCGCCAAGGCGGTGAAACTGGGCGCGACCGCTCAGGGTCCGGTCGCCGACATGTTCTGGGGCGACCGCTGCGGCACCATCATCGATCCCGAAGGCTACATGTGGATGATCGCCACCCACAAGTCCGAGCCCACTCCCGCCGAAATGAAGAAGGCGATGGCAGCCATGGCGCAACAGCAGGCCGCCGCCACAACCGCGTAAACCGCGACACATGCAGGGCGGGGCTTTGCGCCTCGCCCTTCCCGCCCTCTACTTCAACCGTTCGTCTTTCTCCACTTTGCCGTCGCGGATGTGGATGATCCGGTCAGCGTGCTGCGCGATGTCATGCTCATGCGTTACCAGCACGAGGGTGTTTCCCTGCTGGTGCAGCCGCGCGAACAGCGCCATGATCTCGTTGCCTGTCGCCGTATCCAGATTGCCCGTAGGCTCGTCTGCCAGCAGGATGGAGGGATTATTCACCAGTGCTCGCGCCACGGCCACGCGCTGCCGCTGGCCGCCGGAAAGTTCGCTGGGCTTATGATTCATGCGCTGCGCCAGGTCCACCTGCTCCAGGGCCTTCTTCGCACGCCCCAGCCGCGCCTCGGCGCCCATGCCGCTATAAATCAACGGCAGCTCGACGTTGTGCAGCGCGGTCGCACGCGGCAGCAAATTGAACGTCTGAAAGACGAAGCCGATCTCCTTGTTCCGAATGCGCGCCAGCTCGTCGTCGTCCATGTCGCTCACCAGCCGCCCGTTGATGTAATACTGCCCCCGCGTCGGTGTGTCCAGGCATCCGATCAGGTTCATCAGCGTCGACTTTCCCGAGCCCGATGGTCCCATAATCGCCACGTACTCTCCGCGACGAATCTCGATGTCCACACCCGACACCGCATGAATCTCCTGGTCGCCCATCACATACGTCTTCCAGAGATCGTATGTCCGGATGACAACGCCATCCTTCCTTAATTGCTCGCCGCGTTCGACCAGCGCGTCAACTGCCTGTGCCATTTGAGGTGTTCTTTCGCTTACGCCTCTGACTTGGTAGGAGCTTTGTTGTCGATCTTCACCGACGCATCCGGCTTGATGGTGCGGATCACCTGGTAGCTGCCCGTAACAATTTCGTCGCCTTCCTTCAGGCCGCTGAGGACTTCGATGTCGGTGGCGCCCGTGATCCCCGTATCCACTTTGCGGAACTGCGCCTTATTGCCCGAAACCACAAACACGCCTTGAATTTCTTCCTTGCGCGCTTTTTCCGCGGCCGGATCGAACTTCGCCGCCTGCACCACCCCGTTCTTCGGCTTGGGCTCGAGATCGCCCTTCTGGCGGATGGTCAGCGCCTGGATGGGTACGGTCAGCACGTGCTGGCGTGTGGCCGTCGTAATCTTCGCCGTGCAAGACAAACCCGGCCGGATGTCTTCCGGAGGATTCTCCAGCGCAACCACGACCTTGAAGTCCTTGGCTTCCTGGCTCGAGGTCGTGCTTTGCGACGCCGCCACGCCGGTCGAGCGGATGATCGCCGTATCTCCGATCTCAATCACATGCCCTTTGAATATCTTGTTCGGTATCGCGTCGATGGTGACATCCGCCGTCTGACTCAACAGCACGCTCACAATGTCGGTCTCATCCACCTTGACTTCCGCCGTGATAATCGACATGTCCGCAATGGTCATGATCGTGCTCGCCGCGGAGTTCTGGATGCCCGGCACCACCGTCTCGCCTACGCGCACCGGCAGGTTGGTCACCACGCCGTCCAGCGGCGCGTAGGAATCATACTTGTGAAGAACGTCGGCCGCACGCGTCACCGTGGCGCGCGCCTGTGCCACCCGTCTCTGTGCCGAAAAAAGCTGCGAACTCGCCTGCTCGCGCTGGGCCTTGGCCTGCACTAGCTTGGCCTCGGCTTCATTCAGCGACGCCACCGCCGTCTGGTAAGTGGCCTGGCGTGTGTCGAAATCCTGCTTGGGGATGAGCTTGTCTTTGTAGAGCTCGTCGCCGCGTTTCATATCCAGTGTGGCGTGATCCAGGTCCGCGCGCGCACGGTCCACGCCCGCCTGCATAGTGGCCAGATTGTCGTCGTACGATTTCAACCCGGCTTCGGCTGCCGCCGCGTCCGCCTCCGCCGAGGCCAGAGCCGCCTGCTGCGCATTCACGTCCGCTTCCGGCTGCGTGTTCTCAACTCTGGCTACCAGTTGGCCCTTGCGCACATGGTCGCCTTCCTTGACCAGAATCTGGGTCAGCTCGCCCATGGCGTTGGCGCCGATGTTGATGTATTTGCGCGGCTTGATCTCCCCCGATGCGGTCACTACGCTGGTCAGATCCTGCCGGACAACGCGCCCCGTTTCCACCGTGACGATTCCACGATGGCTGTAGCGGACTCCTGCAAACACGGCAATCGAGCCCACCACCAATACAGCTACAGTGATGAGGATTTTCCACTTGCGCTTCAATGTGAGATTGCTCCCTTCGATTAGACGCAGTTAGCTGGGCAGTTGTTCACAGATAAATATATTATCACGACGAAATGCCGCTAATGTATTGATGCGATTGGAGTACCGGCTGCACCCCGTAGGTGGTCGCTACTTCCGCGTCAGCCAAACGACGCTCGCCGGCGGCCGGTTTTCGCAAGCCATCGAGTCCGTCACCCCGGAAGCGATCTCCGCGCACGCATTTTCCGTCGCCGCCCGTTGCGCCTGCTCCTCGCTCGAAGCCCCCGCCGTCCGGCATGCCTGCCGCCCCTGAAACGCGACGCAGACTTGGCACTTGTAGCGATCATTGCCCATGGTCGTGTAAACCAGCACAATCAGCACCGCGACCACAAACACGATCCCCAGAACCACGGTTTTCTTCACGCCTCAGTCACCTGCCACCAAAGTCCGGCCGGCGTGCGTCGTGAAAAAGTTGCCCATCCGGCGGAATTTCTTGTATCGCTGCTCCACCAGTTCTGCTCCCGATAGTCTGCCCAGCTCCTCGAGCGAGTCGCGAATCTTCTTGCGCACCAGCTCCGCCGCGGCATCCGTGTTCTCCTGCGCCCCGCCGGGCGGCTCCGGAATGACCCCGTCGATCAGACCCAGATGCAACAGGTCCTCCGCCGTCAGCCGGAGCGCCGCCGCTGCCTGCTCCGCCTTGGCAGAGTCGCGCCAGATGATGGCCGCGCAGCTTTCCGGCGAGATCACGCTGTAGACCGAATTCTCCATCATGAAAACCTGGTTCCCGACGCCCAACGCCAGCGCTCCGCCCGATCCGCCCTCGCCAATGCAAATCGAAATCACCGGTATTTCAAGCCGCGCCATCTCCCGCAAGTTCCGCGCAATCGCCTCGGCCTGGCCACGCTCCTCGGCGTCAATTCCCGGGTAAGCCCCTGGCGTATCCAGAAACGTGATCACCGGCCGGCCGAACTTCGCCGCTATCTGCATCACGCGAATCGCCTTGCGGTAACCTTCCGGCTTGGGCATGCCAAAGTTGCGATGCAGCTTGTCTTTGGTGTCACGCCCCTTTTGCTCGCCCACCAGCATCACCGGCCGGCTTTCGAAAAATCCGATCCCGCACACTATCGCCGCATCATCCGCGAACAGCCGGTCGCCGTGAATCTCATGGAAATCCGTGATCAGCCGCTCAATGTAATCGAGCGTGTGCGGTCGTTTGGGGTGCCGAGCCAGCAACACCCGCTGCCATGCCAGGTTCGGTGGTTCCGGCGGCGTCTGCTCCGGCGTCTCGGGGTCCATCGGCACCTAGATTCTACCGCATACTCAGGTTCTGCGAGGCCGGACATCGCGATGCCTGCCTATGCGCGTTCAGAAGAGAAACTTCAAACCTAACTGCAATATGCGCGGGTTGTGGGCACCTCCGGGCCGGAGGAAGTTGTTATTGGGCAGACAACTCGGGTCGCCTGCCGAGAAATCCGTCCCTGCGAAACAACTCGTCGAACCGTTGATCCCGTTCCACTGCGTGTGGTTGAAAACGTTGAACCCCTCGGCGCGGAACTCGAAGGACTTGTGCTCGGTAATCCCGAAGTGTTTGAACAATCCCATGTCGAACTGCGTGCGTTGCGGATTGTTGAGAAGGTTGCGCCCGCCCGTGCCGAACGTCAGACCCTGCGGAGCGGTGAATGCCGCCGGATTGTACAGCAACGGTCCATAGACGCCGGCAACGTTTTGTGACACCGTGGGGGTGGCATTGGGATTACTGATTGGATCGAGAAACGAGCCGATCCCGGTTCCGTTTCCCACTCCGGCGTTGAACAGCCCGTCCGTGACGCTGAACGGAGTTCCCGTCTGGAACGTAGTCAACCCGGAAATCTGCCAGCCCCCGAGCAACTTGTGCGATAAGCCCGTGTGGGTGAAGAACGGCAGATCATAGACATACCCGACGTTCAAAATCTGGCGCTGATCGAAATTGGAGCTCGCCCGCGTGGCTGCCAAATCGTAGGAATTCACAAAGTTCGAGTCATAGCGGTCCGAAGAGTCATCGAGCGAGTGGCTCCAGGTATAGGCAAGGTCCAGGCTGAGCGCGCCGATATGGCGCCGCGCGGAAACCTGCATCGAGTTATAAATCGAGTTAGCTTGCGGCTCGAGGGAAGTGATCGAGTCAAATCCGCGGTAGGTCCGATAAGGATCGGGATCGGCGCCGCAGGCTACGGCGAACTGAATCGCCGCTGCTCCTGTAGGAGCTACGCCATTGACGGTGCCGTTATTGCAGTCCGCCGTGGTCATGGCTTGACCGGCCGGGTAAGGGTTCTGCGCGGCGCTGATCGGGTACAACTGGTTGATGTCGCGCTGCAGAAACAGGTGACTCCCCTTGCTGCCCACATACGCAACCGTCAGCACTGTGCCGCGCAGAAATTCGCGCTGTAAGCTCAGATTCCACTGCTGCACGTAAGGCCAGCGCGCCTGAGTGGGAATTGAGGTAGGCGCCAGCGGGAATGCCAACCCGCTACCGCCGATATTGGTGTATCCGACCACATCATACGTGGTGGACGTCAAGACTAGCGGAGGTGTGCCTTCAAGCGATTCTGTGTTGCCTTCGTTCCCGTTCGCGTGTTCGTAGAACATTCCGTAGCCTCCGCGAATGGAACTCTTGCCGTCTCCGAATATGTCGTACGCAAACCCCACACGCGGCGCCGGGTTGAACAAGTGGCCCTTCATACACCCGGGAGGCACGCCAGGAGAGCCACATTCCACCAGTCCCGTAAAGGGATTGCCCGTGTTCGGAATGATGGCGCCCGCCTGCCCTGTAACCGATCCGGTGATGTCAATCTGAGGCGCCTGCGAAGCCTGATATGCCCCCGGCTCCCAGTTGTACTCCTGAAGGTATTTGTCCCGGTAAGTACCGAACAGGCTGATACGCAAGCCTAGGTTCACAGTCAGTCGCTTGTTTACATGCCAGTCATCCTGTAAGTAAGGTTCCACAATCTTATAGCGGTTGTAATACTTTATTTTCGAATTGGTTTGTGAATAAGACTGAATCTGGCCGAGCAACATGTCCGCGAACGCATTGCCCGTGCTCACCGGAGCCGTATTGTCGAAGTTGAGAATCCCCTGAATGTACGGGCTGTTTTCTTCATTCTTTTCCGCCGTGACCACGTATACTCCCGCGTAGAGGTTGTGCCCGCCGATAATCTTGCTTAACTGGTCTTTGTAGGTGTAAGTCGGGTTCGCGTTGTTCCAGGGAAAGTATCCCGTATCGAGCGAGAATCCCCCCGTATCATAGTTGATCCCCCCGCTGACGCCCACCGCCGGCATCAGCCCGCCGAAGCCGTTGTCATAAAGGCCCGTCATCGTCATCGTCGAGGGGCGCTGCGCAGGGCCGATCGCATTCAGGAAGATGTGATCCGTGGTGTAGCTGAAGGTGAACTCGTTGAGCGTGGTCGGTGAGATGTTGGTGGCCAGGCTGAGTACGGCGCTCACACCGGGTCCTACGAACGAAGTTTGAATTGTGGGAAAGGAAGCCCCGTTGCCCCACAGAGGTGTGGGCGTAATCGTGTTCCAGGAATCGTGAATGATGCGGCCAAACAGCCGCCAGTTGTCGGTGAAATTCTCATCCACCCGCGCCAGTTCCTCGCGCCAGTGCGTGGGCGTCGCCGGAGAAGACGTATAGTAATTGTCCGGCAGGTTCGGCGCCGGCATCAGCGTCAGCAGAGCCGCCGCGTTGGAATTCACCGGAACCATGTTGTTCGGAAAGTAACCTCCCGTGGATGGATTCACCGGACAGTCCGGATACGCCGTCTTACTGGCCGAGCTCACCACCGTTCCCACCGCCGGACAGACATCCGAGAAATTCCCTTGCCGCTCCGCCATGGACGGAATCTGCTCCGGGCCGAAAACCTGTCCCGGCACGATCTCGCGCCGCCATTCCTCCGACCAGAAGAAGAAAGTCTTCTCTTTATTCGTGTTGTAAATGCCGGGGATGAAAATCGGCCCGCCCAGCGTGTAACCAAAGTCGTTCTTCTTATACTCCGGCACCGAGGTCTGGAAGAAGTTCCGCGCGTTGAAGTCGTTATTGCGCACGAACTCGAACAGGTCGCCATGGAACTCCTTGGTTCCCGATTTGGTTACCGTCTCCACCGTGCCCGAGCCGTTTCGGCCGTATTGCGCGCCGTAGTTGGAAGTGAGCACCTTCACCTCGGCGATCGCGTCCACGTTGGGATATACGTTCAGCGTGTCATTGCTGCCGTTGTCCATGTTGTCGCCGCCGTCGATCTCCCAATTGTTGTATTCCACCCGGCCGCCGTTGATGCTATACGAGACGTTGCCGTTCACCCCCACCACACCCTCATCCTGGCCGGTCTGATTGCTGACGCCCGGAATCAGGTTCACGAGCTGCGTGAAATTCCGCCCGTTGAGCACGATCTGGCTGATCTCGCGGCTCGTCACCACGCCCGAGATTTCCGAAGATTGCGTCTCCACTTGGGCCACCCCGACGCCTGCCACCGTGACCTCCGTAGCCAGCTCGCCAACCTGTAGCGTGGCATCCGCCCGCGCTTTCTGTGACACACGCAAGACGATGCCGTTCGCCCCGAAGCGCTCGAAGCCCTTGGCCGAGATTTCCAGGTCATACGTGCCCGGCGGCAGACCCGCCACCAGATAATCGCCGCCCGAATTGGTCGTCACTTTGCGCGCCACCCCCTGCGCAACACTTGTAACCGTGACTTCCGCGCCGGGAATAACGGCGCCCGTGCGGTCTCTGACCGTGCCTGTAATCGAGCCGGTTTCCTGTGCCTGCACAACGATGACAACAACGAACAGCATCCAAAGCAGGATCCAACTGAAATGTTTCATGGTTTGCCCCCGCGTTTGTTTCGTGAACCCCGGTTACAAGCCTGCCCCGTGGCCAGACTCACTTACAGCAGTGATTCACTATACTGCCGCGTCCTTTGGAATTCAAGATCTTTGAATGAGCAGCGCGCTCAGGGGAATGGTAGAGGCTCCTGACGGGCTTCAAGGGCCTCCGCCTGGTGAACCCGCTCGCGTGAACGCCCGCAGAAAGATTTTCCGGAAACCCTCCGCATCCGCGCTCAGCGCCACGCTGGCATTCGGTGGATAGCCTGTCATTTCCGCGGTTCTGCCTTCCTCCGGCGCCGCCTGCCTGACGTCGATAGCGCGCGGACGCTCCTCGACCACCCCGGGTTCGATCATCGCTACCGCCGCCAGAGGGTCCCAGGCGAAGTAGATCCCCTCCCGGATCTGGTCGCGATGCTGCTTCAGGATCGCGCTGACATACTTGCCCAGAGGCGTGCGTGCTTTACGCAGCGCCTTCATCAGTGCCGCGTCGATTTGTACCTGATTCGTCGCATCGAGCGGAATCAGCCGGATTTTCGCGCCCGACTCAAATACACGCTTCGCCGCCGCCGGATCGACGTAGAGGTTCCACTCCGCCGTTTTGTTGTCGGTTTGGAAATAGCCGCCATCGCCCAGGTTGCCCGGTGTGTACAGCGCTCCGCCCATGATCGTAACCTCGATGTCGCGTAAGCCCTCCGGCGTGCGCTCCAGCGCCTCGCCGAGATTGGTCAGCGGCCCCAGCGCCAGGATGCGGAAGGGCCGGCCGTGCTGGCGCAACCTCGCCGCGAGATATTCCGCCGCCGGCTCCTTCTGCGGCGCATGTTGCACTGCCTGCGTTCCCACCGGCGCGTCCGCGCCCTTGCGCCAGATCTCGGGGAACTCCGCATGGCCACCGAGCGGCGCCTCCTGCCCCAGGTAGACCGGAACGTCTCCGCGACCCGCCAGCTCCAGCAACCGCAAAACGTTCTCCGCCCCCGGACGCACATGCGCCACTCCGTTGGCGATGGTCACCGCCTCGATGCGCACATCCCGCCGCGCCAGCAGGAACGCAATGGCCATCAGGTCATCGCCTCCACAATCGGTATCAATAATGACGGGATCCGTACTCGCGGCGAATAGCGTACTGGAAACGACCAGCGCCGCCGCCAGCTTCAATTCGCCAAAACCTCGATGGCTTCGGCGCCGCACAGCCGCTCGATCTCGGCGCGGAACTCGCGGTCCGGCCGCACCTTCGCCGGGACATCCAGGATCACCGTGAAATCGCGCGGCGATTCCAGCCGCAGCCGCACCTGCGTGTCGCCCGCCTTGCGGTGAAACAGGTCGTTCAACTGCGCCGCGCGGTCGCCGCCGTTCTTCCCGATCCACACGCGAATCGAAATCAGCGACGGCAGCGGGACGCGCGCCACCTCCAGCGGCACGATCTCCTGAATGGAGATCTTCGGCGGCGCGTTCTCCTCCGGCAGCACGAGGCCTCGCACCAGCACCGCCTGATCTTCCACCAGCGCCGTTCCCAGCCGCTCGAAGTTCGTCGTAAACAGCAGCGCGTCCACCGCGCCTTCCCGATCCTCCAGCAACAGCGACGCCCACGGCTTCCCTTCCCGGTTGCGCTTCCGTTGAATGCCGGTAATCACGCCGCACAGCGCCACGTCGACTCCCTTTTCCAGTCCCTCCAAATTGCCGCTCGCGTGCGTGGCCAGCTCGCGCACTTTGTCCTCGTATTGATCGAGCGGATGCCCGGTCACGTAGAAGCCCAGCATTTCCTTTTCGCCCGCCAGCTTCTCCCGCAGCGTCGCTTCCAGCACATCCGGTAGCGGCTTCTCCTCGTGGCTTTCTCCGCCGCCAAAAGCATCGCCGAACAAACCCTCCTGCCCCGATTCGCGCGCTCTCTGCGCCCGCTGCCCCGCCTCCATCGCACCTTCCACCGCCGCCATCAGTTGCGCGCGATGCCCTTCGAACGAATCCATTGCACCCGCGCGAATCAGGCTCTCGATCATCCGCCGGTTAATCGACGCCAGATCCACCATCTCCGAGAACTGGTAAATCGACCGGAACTGTCCCGCCTTCTCCCGCGCCGCGCGGATCGCTTCCACCGCCGCCGGCCCCAGGTTCTTCACCGCGCCCAGGCCGAACCGGATGGCATCGCCCACCGGAGTGAAATTCCAGTCGCTTGAATTCACATCCGGCGCCAGCACCGTAATGTGCATCTCCCGGCACTCGTTGATGTACTTCGCAATTTTCGCCGGGTTGCCCGTTTCCGAAGTCAGCAGCGCCGCCATGAAATCCACCGGATAGTGCGCCTTCAGATACGCCGTCACAAACGCCAGAAACGCGTACGCCGCAGAATGTGACTTGTTGAAGCCGTAGCCCGCGAACTGCTCCATTAGATCGAAAATTTTCTCGATCTTGCGCTGCGGGAAGTTGCGCTCGAGCGCCCCTTTGATGAAGCGCTCGCGCTGCGCCGCCATCTCCTCAGGTTTTTTCTTCCCCATGGCGCGCCGCAGAATGTCGGCGTCTCCCAGCGAGTAGCCCGCCAGCCGGCTCGAAATCTGCATCACCTGCTCCTGATACAGAATCACGCCATAAGTCTCTTCTAAAATCGGCCGCAGCTCCGGCAGATCGTACGTCACGGCTTTGCGCCCATGCTTGCGCTCGATGAAATCATCGAGCATTCCTCCCTTCATCGGGCCCGGCCGGTACAGCGCATTCAGCGCCGTCAAATCCTCGATGCGCGTCGGCTTGTAGCGCATCAGCACGTCGCGCATCCCCGGCGATTCGAACTGGAACACGCCGCTCGTAAATCCCCGGGAAAAAATCTCGTATGCTTTCGGATCTTCGAGCGGCAGGTCTTCGAGCACCAGCTTCACGCCATGCCGCTTCTCGATCAGCTTCAGCGCATCGTCGATCAGCGTCAGCGTCGTCAGGCCCAGAAAATCCATCTTCAGCAGCGACAGCTTCTCCAGACCGTTCATGTCATACTGCGTGACAATTTCGTCTTTGTTCGTCTTGTACAGCGGAACCAGGTTCTTCAACGGTTCGGGCGAAATCACCACGCCCGCGGCATGCACCGAACAGTTCCGCGCCAAACCCTCCAGTCGCCGCGCCACGTGCAGAATATCCGCCACGCGCTGATCTTTCTTAGCTAATTCGTCAAATCCCGGCTCGGCTTTGATGGCGTCGTCGAGCGAAATATTTAGCACGTTCGGCACGAGCTTCGTGATGCGATCCACATCCGCGAAGCTCATGTCCAGCACCCGCCCCACGTCTTTGATCGCCGCGCGCGCGCCCAGCGTGTTGAACGTGATGATCTGCGCCACCTGATCGCGCCCGTATTTTTCTGTCACGTACTGAATCACTTCGCCGCGCCGGTTCATGCAGAAATCGATATCAATATCCGGCATGCTGATGCGCTCGGGATTCAGAAACCGCTCGAACAGCAGCCCGTATTCCAGCGGATCGATGTCGGTAATCTCCATCGCGTAACTCACCAGGCTCCCCGCCGCCGATCCGCGTCCCGGCCCCACCGGAATCGAGCGTGATTTCGCAAACCGGATGAAGTCCCAGACGATGAGAAAATATCCCGAGAACTTCATCTGCTGGATCATCTTGATCTCGCGATCCAGCCGCTCGGCATATTCCGCCAGATCGTGCTTCAACCGCCCCTGCGCCCGCAGCCCTTCGAGCCGCGCTCGCCGTTTCTCGAATCCCTGCCGCGCCACGAATTCGAAATAGGTGTCGGTCGTGTGTTCAGCGGGAACGTCGAAGCGCGGAAACGGCTCTTTGATCTTCTCGAGGTTCACCTGGCAGCGCTGCGCGATCTCCCACGTCCGGTCCAGCGCCTCCTCCAGTTCACCAAAAAGCTGCATCATCTCCGCGCGCGATTTCAAATAGAAATCCGGATGCTCCCACCGCATCCTCGCCGGATCCGACATCGTCTTGCCCGTCTGGATGCACATGAGAATCTCATGCGCGCGCGCATCCTCGCGGTGCAGATAATGCGCATCGTTGGTCGCCACCAGCGGAATCCCCGTCTCCGACGACAGCCGGTTCACCTGCGGCGTGACCCGCTTGTCCGGATCGAGCCCGTGATCCTGAATCTCCAGAAAGAAATTGCCCCGCCCGAAAATATCCTGGTAGGTGTAAGCCAGCCGCCGCGCGTCTTCGTACCGGTCCGCCAGAATCGTCTCGTTGATGTCGCCCCGCAGGCACGCCGACATGGCGACCAGCCCCCTGGCGTGCTGCGCCAATAGCTCTTTATCAATCCGCGGCTTGTAATAGAACCCTTCGAGATAAGCTGTCGAAACCAGGTCGATCAGGTTGCGATAACCCTCCTGGTTTTCGCACAGCAGCACCAGGTGGTTGTAGCGGTCGGAATCGGAGCGCGTGAGCCGCCCCTGCTGCGAAACATACACCTCGCACCCGATCACCGGATGAATCCCCTTCGCCTTCGCGGTGTTGTAAAACTGCACCGCCCCGAAAAGATTCCCGTGGTCGGTCATCGCCACCGCCGGCATCTTCTGCGCGGCAACCGTGTCCATGAGCTGCGAAATTTCGCAGGCCCCATCCAGCAGCGAATAATCCGTGTGGCAATGCAGATGTACGAAGGGTGTATCGGCCATAGTCCAAACTCCGCCTCATCGAAGGCGGCCGGTGGGGAAGGTGAACACTTTCATTGTAACGTCCCGCAATCGCGGACGCGATAATTAAAACCCCGCCTCGCTATACTACCCATGTGCGCCCCACGTGGCGGTCTCTCCCCTATCTGCTCCAGCGCACCCTCCTCGCCGCCATCGAAGACGGCTGCTTCTCCATCGCCAAAGGCGCCGCTTACTCCGCTTTGCTCTCCATCTTCCCTGTACTGACTTCCGCCGCCACCATCTTCCTAATGACCGGCGCCGAATTCGTCACGCGCTCCGTGACCGAAGTCCTCAAAAAAGTGCTCCCTCCCGGCACCGAAGGCGTCGTCCTCGCGCAATTCCGCGCGCGCGGCCAAAAATCCATCACCCTCCTCATCGTTGCCCTCTTCGTCGCTCTCTGGGCTGCCGCCGGACTCCTCAAAAGCCTCATGCAGGCCTTCAACGCCGCCTATCGCATCCCCCGCGACCCGTCCTTTTTCCATCAGACCGGCGTCGCCATCGGCCTGGTCTTTCTCTCCGCCGTCCCGCTGGTCGCCGCCTCCACGCTCGTCCTGTTCGGCGATGAAGCCGAGCGCGCCTTGCTCGGCATCTCCCGCCTTGACCCCTCCCTCAACCCCCTCGCCCACGTCTGGCGTTTGAGCGGCGAAGGCGCACGCTACCTCATCGCTCTCGGCGCCACCGTCGCCCTCACCTGCATCCTTTATTACTACGGCCCCTACCGCCCGCAAAAATGGAGCATTGTCTGGCGCGGCGCCGTCTTCGCTACCGTCCTCTGGTTCCTCGCTACCAAAGGCTTCGCCACGTACATCCGCCACTTGGGACATTACAACGTGATGTACGGCAGCGTCGGCACCAGCATCGCACTGCTCCTCTGGATGTACCTGATGGCCGTGATCGCCGTCCTCGGCTGCGAGTTCAATGCCGAGTTCGAGCGCCTTTCCACCATCGACGAGCCCGCCCCGCTCCCCGAATCCCCGTAACGCCCTACCGCCCCGGCGCCGTCACCCCGTACCGCTTCAGCCCCTTCAGCCCGATGTCCCTCCGGTAATGCATCCCCGCAAATTCGATCTTTCCCACCGCCGCGTACGCTCGCTCGATCGCGCTCCGCAAATCCTCCCCGCCCGCCGTCACCCCCAGCACGCGCCCGCCGGCCGTCTCGATTCCGTCTGTCCCCGCTCGCGTCCCCGCATGAAACACCGTCGCACCCGTCGCCTCCGCGTCTTCGATCCCTCGAATCGGCACTCCCGTCTGATACCCTCCCGGGTATCCACCAGACGCCATCACGACGCACACCGACGCTCCCCGCCGCCATTCGAGCTTATGCCGTCCCAGCTCCCCCCGCGCCGCCGCCTCGAGCACCGGCACGAAATCCGTCGTCATCCTGTGCATCAGCGGCTGCGTCTCCGGATCGCCCAGCCGCACGTTGAACTCTAAAACCCGCGGCCCATCCGCCGTCATAATCAGCCCCGCATAAAGAAATCCCGTGAACCGCGTCGCCTCCACCGCCGGCCCGATGATCGTGTCCAATATCCTCTCCGTCTGCGCCTCCGTCAGAATCCGCGCATCGCAATACGCGCCCATCCCTCCCGTATTCGGCCCCGTGTCGCCGTCATTCACCCGCTTGTGATCCTGCGTCGGCGCGAGCGGCAGCACATCCCGCCCATCACACAGCGCGATGAAACTGACCTCTTCGCCTTCCAGATATTCCTCGATCACCAGCCTCGGCCCCAGCGCCTCAATCGCCCGCTCCGCCTCCGCCCGATCCGCCGCAATCACCACTCCCTTCCCCGCCGCCAGCCCATCCGCTTTGATCACCACCGGAAACCGGAATCCCCGCGCCGCTTTTTTCGCGTCTTCTGCATTCTCAACCGCCACAAACTCCGCCGTCGGAATCCCATGCCGCTTGAAAAAGTCTTTGGCAAAAATCTTGCTCCCCTCCAGCCGCGCATTCTCCGCCGACGGCCCCACAATCCCCCGCCCCGCCGCCCGAAACCGATCGACGACTCCCTCCACCAGCGGCGCCTCCGGCCCAACCACCGTCAGATCCGCCCCCACCCTCTCCGCCACCTCCAGCCACGCCCCCTTGGCCTCGACACACCACTCCCTCATGCCCCCATTCCCCGGCGCCGCAAACACCCGCACCCCCGGACTCTGACTAATCTTCCAACCCAGCGCATGCTCCCGGCCGCCGGAACCGATGACGAGAATGTTCATAGAGGATTAATGATAACGTCGGGGAGCTGGCGCACTGCAAGGAAGCAGATGGTGAGCGCCTCCCCGAATGGGCAATGACGTTTCTAGACCATGAGATCTGAAGAAGGAACTCGGCAGACCTTAGGGCTTCAGTTGTTCGGAACTCCCCGCGCCTCCCTCCTTCACCGGCCGTACGGTTCCGTAGTTCGAGAACAAGTGCCTTAAGTGCAGAGCCATGCTGTAGTGATCCACCTCCGTAGTGACAACATGGGCGTGATAGATGTTTTCTTCAAGGCCATCGCCTCTCTCGGGGAAAACGTGGAAAACGTGGGGACAGACCGGCCGTT
>JASHOO010000524.1 GCA_030041035.1 Bryobacteraceae bacterium
GCTCGGTGGAGGCACTTGAAGACTCCGTCGTGACGGATCTGTTTTCAACACCGGCGGGGTGAAAAGCCTGGGGTGGCCGTGCCATCCGCGCGGCGGCCGAAATATTTGGTTCTGGTGGGGGGCAACATGAAACGTATTCAACGCAACGGCGATCTGGAAGCGGGACTGGCGGCCTACGCCAAAGGTCTCAAGACCAATGACACGGTGGCTCACTTCTTCAAGGACCGGCTCAGCAATTGGCCGATCTACGCGGCTGCGGCCGGATCGGCGCTGGCGCTATCGACCTCGGCCATGGCCGATATCATCAATGACCCAGGCCAGACCAGGCTTGTTGCCGCCACTCAAGGCAACAACGTCCACTTCAGTGGTAACACTGCCATGGGACTTGCTGGCTTCGGCACCGCAGCCGTCTTTCTGAAATACAAACACACCACAAACGCGCTATTCGGCACCTACAGTCGAAGAGCCACGGCAAGCCTTGGCTTCCATAACGCCAAGGTGATGACCAACGGCTCCGGTAACTTTTTACGGCTGGCCAAGGGGGCTCCCATCACGGCCGCCCATATCGCGACTGGGAAGCATCTGCTCTTCGCTGTGCATGCGACGCAAAGCATTTTTGGGGACCGCAACGGGACAAGCCGAGGACCGTTTGGCCCGCATTTCGTCGGAAGTTATTCTCTCAAAGGTTACGCAGGTTTCATTCTCTCCAACGGCGACCGGGGCTGGCTGAAGATTGTGATCACAGTTCCCGAGAATGTTCCTACTTCAGTTGAGATACTCGACTGGGCCATTGCAACAGATGGCCAGGGCATAACCGCGGGTCAAACCCAGGAGACCTGTGGGCCTGGCGACGTTGCTGCTTGCAGCGGCGGCGTCAATCCCGGCGGCGGCCAGGGTACCATCGGCGGCGGGACAGGCGGAACGGGCGGCACCGGTGGCACCACCACCATTCCCGAACCGGGCAGTCTGTCACTTTCGCTGCTCGCCATGGGGTCAGTGGCCGTGTTGGCGTGGCGGAAAATGCGGAAGGAACGAGCGCATCAGAACTAAGAGAGACGACTCAGAAGGATCGATTGTTGCCGCCGAGGACGGCTTCGTCCCCCGCGCCGAAGGTGCGCCGCCAGCATTAAGTACCTGGTACTCGTAGAACCTCCTGCCGGAGAAAAAACTGCCGCCAAGCGCTAAATCCACGCCGTTTTGGCGCAAGTAGAGGAAAAGGCGACTCAGAAAGATGGATTCGGGTGGAGGCAACATGAAACGTACTCGACGCAACGGCAATTTGGAAGCGGGACTGGCGGCCTACGACAAAGGTCTCAAGACCAATGACACGGTGGCTCACTTCTTCAAGGACCGGCTCAGCAATTGGCCGATCTACGCGGCCGCGGCCGGGTCGGCGCTGGCGCTATCGACCTCAGCTATGGCCGAGATCGTTGTCGATCCAGGCATCCATAGATTGGTTGGTGTAGCGCCCGGTGTCAAAAATTTCAGCGGTGCCACTGCTACGGGACTTTCGGGTCTTGGCGATGTGGCTGTCTTTCTGCATTTCCATTCCCAATCCCTCACTTTGTTCCAGACTCGCTCCGCAAAAGGCACTGCAACCGTTGAGGTAGCTGATGGCAGGATGATGCTCGATGCCTCCGGGGGAGTTGCACCACTGGCTAAGGGGGCTCCCATCACGTCTGGCGACGCCGCGGCAGGACGGCGTCTTCTCCTAAAAGGGCGTGCTTTTTCTACCTTCTTCGGCAACATTGGGGGTACGACCGCGCGCGGTAAATTTAAGGGTTTTCTTTCCGGATCCCAACCGGACGCGGGTACTTACGCCGGTTTCATACTTCCGAACGGCGACCCAGGCTGGTTGAAGATTCATGTCCAGGTCCTTGGGGACTCCATCCCTGATGCAATTGAGATACTCGACTGGGCCGTCGCCACAGGTGGCGAGAGCATAACCGCGGGTCAAACCGGGTCACTGGCTTGCCCCCCATTTTGTGTCGGCATTGGCCCCGGCGGTGGCGGTGGAACGGGTGGAACCGGTGGGGGCGGCGGGACGGGCGGCACCACCACCATTCCCGAACCGGGCAGTCTGTCGCTTTCGCTGCTCGCCATGGGGTCGGTGGCGGTGCTGGCGTGGCGGAAAATGCGGAAGGAACGAGCTCGTCTGAACCAATGAAAGCGGCTAAGTAAGGTAGATTTCGCGGGGACAACATGAAACGTTCTGAGCGCAACAGCAATCTGGCAGCGGGACTGGCGGCCTACGCTCAGTCCGTGAAGGCGAATGACGCAGTCGCTGATTTCTTCAAAGAGCGACTCAGCAACTGGCCGATCTACGCGGCTGCGGCCGGGTCGGCGCTGGCGCTATCGACCTCAGCCATGGCGGATATCATTCATGACCCCGGCCAGTTGACCAGGCTTGTTGCCGCCCCTCGTGGCAGCAGCGTCAAATTCAATGGCGATACGGTCATGGGACTTGCCGGCTACGGTACCGCGGCCGCGTTCCTGAAATATCACAAATATGCCACACCCCTGTTCGGCCCCCAAAGCCGAACCGGTACGGCAAGCCTCGGGATCCGTAACGGCAAGGTCATAGTGGGTCCCAGCGGGTATATTTTGCCATTAGCTAAGGGCGATCCCATCACCGCCGAATTGCTAAATGTGCGCGGATTTCCCCATACGTCGCCAGGACGGCATCTTCTCGCGGCCGGCACCTCTCACTTCGAGTTGTTCGGCACCAACACCAAGCGCCAGGGCAACTTTAAGGTTTGGACGTCCCACGTTTCCAAGGGGTCGAGCTATGTGGGTTTCTTCCTGCCGAACGGCGACCCAGGTTGGCTCAAGATTCAGGTCGACGGCATAGAAGTTGAACCCGGCCACGCCCGGGTGCCGGACGCGATTCTCATACTCGACTGGGCCATCGCGACAGATGGCGAGACCATCAACGTGGGTCAAACCGAGGCGGGCATCAACATCGGGCGCACCGGTGGCGGCGGCGCGGGCGGCGTGAACCCTGGCGGCGGCGAGGGCACCATCGGCGGCGGAACGGGCGGGACAGGCGGGACCGGTGGTACGGGCGGCACCGGTGGAACGGGTGGCACCACCACGATTCCCGAACCGGGCAGTCTGTCGCTTTCGCTGCTCGCTATGGGGTCGGTGGCGGTGCTGGCGTGGCGGAAAATGCGCAAGCAAAGAACGCAGCCAAGCCAATGACCGGGAAGAAAAAGGTTTTGCTCATCGGTTGGGACGCGGCGGATTGGAAGGTCATCAACCCGCTGATGGACGCGGGGAAAATGCCGAACGTCCAGAAGCTGGTGGATCAGGGCGTGGCCGGGCAGATCGCCACGCTGCGGCCGCCGCTTTCACCGATGCTGTGGACCTCAATTGCCACCGGTAAGCGCCCGTTCAAGCACGGCATTCACGGATTTTCGGAACCCACTCCCGGCGGTCTGGGGATCCAGCCGGTTACGAATCTCTCGCGCAAGTGCAAAGCGGTTTGGAACATTCTCAACCAGAACGCGCTGCGCAGCATCGTCATCGGCTGGTGGCCGAGCCATCCGGCCGAACCCATCAACGGGGTGACGGTTTCCGATCATTTTCACAAGGCACGCGGGCGCCTGGAGCAGGGCTGGCCGCTGTTGCCCAACACGGTGCATCCCGCCGAGCTCGCCGATACACTCGCCGAAATGCGCTTGCATCCCGAAGATGTGGTGGGCCCGATGGTGCAGGCCTTCGTTCCGCGGGCGGCGGAAGTGGACCAGGACAAAGACAGCCGCCTGTACATGCTGGCCAAGATCCTCTGCGAGTGTGTCAGCATTCATTCGGCGGCGACCTGGCTGATTGAAAACCAGCCGTGGGATTTGTTCGCCGTCTACTACGACGCCATCGATCACTTCTCACACGGCTTCATGCGCTACCATCCGCCGCGGCAGGAGTTCATTCCGGAAAAAGATTTCGAGCTGTACAAGGACGTGCTCGCCACCGGCTACACGTTCCACGACCAGATGCTCGGAACGCTGCTGAACAAGATCAGCGACGATGTGACGGTCATTTTGATGTCGGATCACGGTTTTCATCCGGATCACCTGCGCCCCAAGTCGATTCCGCAGATCCCGGCGGGCCCGGCGATCGAGCATCGTGATTTTGGAATCCTGACGATGCGAGGCCCGGGCATCAAGCGGGATGAGTTGCTGCACGGCGCCAACGTGCTCGACGTGGCGCCAACCATCCTGACACTGTTTGGTCTTCCGGTGGGTGCGGACATGGATGGCAAGGTGCTCACCTCGGCGTTCGGAGAGCCGCCCAAGGTCGAGACCATCCCGAGCTGGGAAGACGTTGCCGGGGAAGATGGCCGCCATCCGCCGGACACGCGGCTCGATCCGGTGGGCGCCAAGGAATCGCTGGAGCAACTGGTGGCGCTGGGTTACATTGCCAAGCCGGATGAGAACATCGAGAAAGCCGTGGCCGACACCATCGGCGAGCTGCGCTACAACCTGGCGATGGCCTATCAGGATGCGGACCGTCACGCCGAAGCTGCCGAAATTTTCCGCGAGCTGCGCCGCAAAGATCCGGACGAGCAGCGCTACGCCGTTTACCTTTTCATTTCCTGCCAGGCGCTTGGGCTGCGCGATGAAATGAAGGAGATTGTGGCCGATCTGGATGGCCGCCGCCGGGCATTGTTCGAAGAAGTGAAGGTTCACTTGAAGGAATTCGTGGAGCTGATCCACCAGCGGCGCGAGGAACGCAAAGCCAAGGAAGAAGCGGCCAAGGCGGAGGCGGCTCCGGCGGAAGAGGCCGACGTTGAGGATCAGATCGACGAAGCGCTGGAGGAGCGCGAAGCCGCCGCCGATGAAAAGCCTGCGGCGGCCGGTGAGACAACGCTTGCAAAGAGGCCCGAGCCCCTCCTCACGGCGGAGGAACGAAAGGATCTGGCGCATTGGCGCAACCTTGCGCGATTCCATCCACCGGTGATCGATTACCTGCGCGC
The DNA here is from genome assembly GCA_030041035.1 of Bryobacteraceae bacterium. GTDB lineage: Bacteria > Acidobacteriota > Terriglobia > Bryobacterales > Bryobacteraceae > QHXW01. The sequence continues at coordinate 4,976 of JASHOO010000524.1, forward strand.
CCAGATGCTGGCTGCGGGACGCCTCTACGGCGAAGCGCTGGAATCGCTCCAAAAGGTGCAGGAAGCTGACCTGGCGCGGCCCGGTTTGTTTCTGCAAACCGCGGAGCTCTACAGCAGAATGGGGCACTGGGAGGAAGCCGAGCAAGCCTACGGCAAAGCCTTGGGCGTCGATCCCGACAACCCTCACGCGCATCTGGGTATGTGCCGCGTGGCTCTGCGCAAGCGGGATTTCGCGGGCGCCGCGCAGTCGGCGCTCGAATGCATCCAGCGCCTGTATCACTATCCCATGGGGCACTTTCTGCTGGGTGCGGCCCTGGTCCGGTTGAAGAATTATGCGCGCGCCGCC
>JASHOO010000525.1 GCA_030041035.1 Bryobacteraceae bacterium
CCGCCGGTCAGCTCCTGTTCACCGGCGATGGCTCGCAGCATCTGGTCGCCTTCGATCCGGCCAACGGAAACATCCTGTGGCACGCGGGACTCGCTGACGATCTCAGTAACGGTCCGGAAACCTATATGCTGGACGGCCGGCAGTATCTGATAGCGGGCGCGGGAGATTCCCTCTACGCCTTCACACTGGAGCCGTAAGTTTGTCTCAATGGGGCAATGCCGCCGTGGCGTAGCTCACGCCTTTGTCAATCCCAGCCCCGGACCCTTCGGCAGAATCAGCTTTCCCTTATCGACGCGCACGCCGTGGAACGGGTCATTGGAAATCAGCAGATTGCCGTCGAGATCCGCGTAATCCACCAGCGGCGAAAGATGCGCCGCCGCGGTCACCGTCACCGAGCTCGACACCATGCAGCCGATCATGACGCGCATATTCATGGCTCGTGCGACATCGATCCACCGCCGCGCCTCTAGCATCCCGCCCGATTTGTCGAGCTTCACGTTCACGCCGTCGAAGGCGTCCTTCAGCTTGGGAATATCCGAGACGCGCTGGCAAGCTTCATCGGCGATGATCGGGATGTGCACACGGCTGCGCACCCAGCGTGTCTCCTCGATCATCTCCGCAGGCATGGGCTGTTCAATGAATTCCACGCCTTGCTTCTCCAGCCAGTTGATTTTGCGCACCGCCTCTTCCTTGTCCTTCCAGCCTTCGTTGGCGTCCACGCGCAGCTTCTTATTGGTGACGCTGCGCACCGCCTCAATGGTCGGTTCATCGGTCGAGAGCCCGACTTTCACTTTGAGGATCGGATACTCGGCCGCCTCCAGCGTCTTCTGCTTGGTAATTTCGGGCGTGTCGATGCCGATCGAAAACGTAGTGAGCGGAGTGTCCGCCGCGTCGAGCCCCAGCCACTCGTAGAGCGGAACGCCGAATTTCTGCCCGACCCAGTCCATGATGGCAATATCGATGGCCGACTTGCCGGCCCAATTGCCGCGCAGGCGTTCGAATACCTCGGCCATCAGCTTCGAGAACTGCGTCGGGTCGGCCGAGAGCACCAGATCGCGCACCGATTCCACGGCTTGGCGCGCGCCGTCGGCGTCCTCGTGATAGCGCACGATGGGAGCGCCTTCCCCGTGGCCGGTGAGGCCATCGCGTGTGTAAGCTACGTGCAGCGTGTCGCGATACTGACTGGACGACATCGTGGTGGTCCAGGTGTGCTGCAGGTTGAGGCGCAGGATTTTGGTTTCGAGAGTCGCGGGAGTGGCTCCGGCGGAAGCAGCGGGTAGCAGCGCGGCGGGCGCGGCGGCGGCCGCGGCCTTGATCAAGTCTCTTCGATTCACTTCACTCTCCTCTCCGCCACCAGCAGGCGCGCCCAATAGGGGTCGGTCAAATCGTCGATCCGGACCATGGGGGTTTCGTGCGTGGTGGCGCTGATGAACTTGTTATCGCCGAGATAAATCCCGGTGTGCGTAATGTGCTTGGCGGAGCTGCCGAAATAGAGCAGGTCACCAGGCTGGAGATCAGTGCGCTCCACCGGCACGAGGCCGCTCCAATCGGCTTGCGGGCCGGCATCGCGCGGCATCATAACGCCACGGCGGCGTTCGAGCATCTGCGCGAATCCGGAGCAGTCGTACCCGTAGCTCGACGTGCCGCCCCACGTGTAGGGTGAACCGAGAAACCTGCGCGCCAGTGCCAGCATTCCCGGAACGTCAAGCGGCTTGACGTCGAAAGCCACATCGCCCGATTGAATCCAGCCCGCACGATCGTCCGGCAGGCGAACTTGAATCCATCGGCCGCCGGAGGGCGGCATGGTCGTCACCTCGATCTTGGTTTCGAACGGCACCGTGACCAGTGGCGCATGCTTGGTGACGTCGGCTTCGCGGTAGATATGCGCGAACTGGCTCGTCACTTCCGCCACTCGGCCGGATGCGGCATACGGCACGCCGGGACGCAGTTGCGCCAGCGGCATCCAGCCGGTGTACTCGTCGGCGGTGCGAACGTGCGCCCACCCCTCGCGCTGCTCCATCAACTCCACGTTTGCGCCGAAAATGGCCTGCGAGACGACATCGGCATCCTCCGAAGGCCGCGAGTACATATTGGCCACGGGCTTGAGCACCACGGCGTTGGGCGATGCGGTCGCGAAAAGTGCCAGCACGGCGAACCAATGCATCATTCTAAGGTTACCGTGCCGCTCGCGTCCGCGCCGGACAACATTTAAGCTGGAGTCAGGGTGCAGCAACTGTCACATCAACCGGTGATGAAAAGGCCCCTCGGATGATCGGGGTTTTCGACAGCGGGTTCGGTGGGCTGACCGTGCATCGCGCACTGATCGAGGCGCTGCCCGCGCGCGATTTCGTCTACCTTGGCGATAACCGGAACGCTCCCTACGGAGTGCGGCCGCCCATTGACGTGTTGAACCTGACGTGTGCGGCTCTCGAACGCTTATTCGCCGAGGGTTGCACCCTCGGGGTCATCGCCTGCAACACGGCCTCCACGGTGGCGTTGCGCTGGATTCAGCAGCAGTGGCTGCCCGTCCGGCGGCGTAACGATGGCATCGCGCGGAACGTGATCGGCATCGTCGTCCCCACCATTGAGGCGGCTACCGGGATCGGGTGGGACGTAGACAGCGCCGCGGTGCAACCCACAAAGCAATCCGGCACAATCGCGGTTTTTGCCACCTGCCGCACGGTCGAGTCGGACTGTTACCCCACCGAGATCCGAAAACGCCGGCCCGACATTACCGTGGTGCAGCAGGCCTGTCCCGAGCTTGCCGGCTCCATCGAGCGCGGTCTCGCTCGCCGCGATTTACACGCACTCGTCGACCGATACGTTGGCGAACTGCTGGGAAAACTCGGCGCCGCACCCGAGTGCGTCATTCTCGGCTGCACCCATTACCCGCTGGTCGCGGATCTGTTCGCCGCCGCGCTGCCGTCTGGTGTGCGCATGATCCATCAGCCGGACGCCACTGCTCGCGCCCTCAAGGCCTATCTGGACCGTCATCCTGAATATGACGGCTCGCACGCCGGACGGCGCGAATTCCTCTCGACGGGGTTCTCTGCCGAGGCCCTCCCGCTGATCGAAAAATTCTGGGGAGAAAAGGTTCCTTTCGTGCAGGCTTGACGGGGCATTCCGCCGGCAAACGGAACGGCCAGACTACGGCCCTCAAGTGCACTGGCGTCCACCCGAGGCAACTTAGCTCCCCGAGGGTCCTGGGTGACGATCCCGCGCCGGGCCGAACAGGATTCCGGTTTCCACCTCGACCGGCTGCCCGCCGCGCCGATAGGGTCTGAACCTCCATCGGGCCAGAGCATCCGTGATCGGCTTCGTTTGATCGGCAAGTGCGCTCAGAAAATGAATGTGCCGCACTTTGCCTTCCTTGTCGATGATGATTCGCACCGGAACCGGGTTGAACCTATGTTCGGCGAACACCGGATTCACCCGTGTGATCATATTTTTGTCACGCGCGTAATCCTGAATGCAAACCGGGATTTCGCCGGCTCCGCCAGCCGGATCAGCCCCCGGGAATAGCTTCATCTTGTCCATTTCCGTCATCAGGCCTTCTAGTAGTTTGGTGTCACGGCTGGTCAGCACGATTTGCACGGCATGGCAGCGGACTACCGTGGTCATAACGTACCAATGCAGTTGTGCCGGCGGAGACCAATAGGCGAAAAATGTGAAGGAGTGGCCCGCGATCTG
>JASHOO010000526.1 GCA_030041035.1 Bryobacteraceae bacterium
GCCGTTGGCCTCGAGCAGGGCGCAGAGGTCGTTCAGCGAACTGATCTGCCGCTCGCGCAGGATGGGCGTCAGGCGCGCCTCGAGCAGATAGTGCTTGTCGCCATCCAGCACGATGCCCGATTCGCGATAGATGTACTCCTGGAGAAACCGGTAACTCGCCGGGTCGAGTTGCGCCGCCGGGGGCCGGACAGCCGGAATGGGATTTTCAATAGGCACGCGATTTCAACCTTGATCAATCTGCTGCAGAATTTCCGGCACAATCTTGCCGAGCGGCACCACCCGGTCGGCCAGGCCGGCTCCCACCACCGCGCCCGGCATCCCCCACACCACACTCGAGCTCTCGTCCTGGGCGATCACGTACGCCCCTTTGGCCTTCAGCGCTTCGGTGCCCCGCAAGCCGTCCTGGCCCATGCCCGTCAGAATCGCCGAGACCGCCGCCCCGCCGTAAACCTCCGCCACCGAGCGGAACAAAACATCCACTGCCGGCCGGCACGAGTTCTCCGGTGGCGATTGGTTGAGAGCCACCACCGCCTGCGCGCCGCCGTTGCGCACCTGCATGTGGTAATCGCCGGGCGCGATCAGGATTTTGCCCGCGGTGATCGCGCTTCCCTCTTCGGCTTCGTCCACTTTGAGCGGCGTAATGGCTTGCAGCCTTTCCGCCAGCAGGCGCGTGAATAGCGGCGGCATGTGCTGCACGATCAGGATGGGAAGCGGGAAATTCGCCGGAAAGCCCGGGATGAGCGCGCTTAAGGCGTTCGGCCCACCGGTGGAAACACCGATGGCCAATACTTTGCGCCGGTACGACATCGTGGGGGCCGCGGCCCTCTCGGCTCCGGGCCGCGCCACGGCCGGCTCGACGGCCGGCGGCGCATTTCCCGCCAGTACAAAAAACTGCTTGATTTTCGGCACCAGCTCGGCCCGCAGCCGGGCCATGGAGCGGTCGAGCGATCCGGCATTCGACGCCTTGGCCACGTAATCGTCGGCTCCGAGCGCCAGCGCCTGCAGCGTCATCGCCGCCCCACGCTCGGTCAGGGTGCTGAACATGACCACGCGGATCTGCGGATACTGCCGGCGCAGTTGCCGCAGCATCTCCAGCCCGTCCATCTCCGGCATCTCGATGTCCAGCGTGATCACGTCCGGGTTCAGTTGCGGGATCCTCGCCAGCGCAATGGAGCCGTTCGAGGCGAAGCCCACCACCTCCAGGGCGGGTTCTTCCTCGAGTGCATGCGTCACCAGCCGGCGGATCACCACCGAATCGTCCACCACCAGGACGCGAATCCGGTTCCCTGGAGCAATGTTCTTGCGGAAAACCGTGGCCAAGGCTCGACCTCTATTGGAGAGCCCCCAGCAGCCGCAGCTTGTCGGCGATGATCTCCTTGGTAAACGGCTTCATGACATACTCGTTGGCCCCGGCTTCGAGCGCCTGCACCATCTGCTCCGCCTCGGTTTCGGTGGTGACCATCATGAGCCGCACCGCCGCGTAGCGCGGATCGGAGCGCATCCGGCGCACAAATTCCAGGCCGTTCATCCGCGGCATGTTCCAATCCACCAGCGCCACCGAGATGGCGCCGTTTTCCCGCTCCAACAAGCCGAGCGCTTCCTCGCCGTTGGCGGCCTGGCAGACTTCGAAACCGGCCTCTTCCAGTGTTTTGGACAGAATCATGCGAATGGCTTTCGAGTCATCGATGATCATTGCCTTGGGCATGGCGTCTCCCTTCGCTACCCCCCGCTGCGCCCGGGCCGCGCCTCGTTGCGCCGGCCCGGGCCCGTGTCAGAACGTGAATTTGGAAACCAGCATTTGCAGTTGCGCCGCCATCGCGCTGAGCGCCTGGGCGGCTTTCTGCGTGTCGGCGGCTCCCTTGGTGGTGTTTTGTGCGGCCAGCGCTACCCCCCCGATATTCTTCGCGATTTCCCCCGTTCCCTTGGCCGCCTCACCTACATTGCGGCCGATTTCATTGGTGGTCACCGTCTGCTCTTCCACCGCCGAGGCGATGTTGTTCGAAATGTCGTTGATCTGGTTGATGATGGTGCTGATCTCGCCGATGGCCTGGACGGCTCCCTTGGTGTCACCCTGAATGGCATCAATCTTCTGGCCGATGTCTTCGGTCGCCTTGGCCGTCTCTTTGGCCAGTTCCTTCACTTCGTTGGCGACCACGGCGAATCCCTTGCCGGCTTCGCCCGCGCGCGCCGCTTCGATGGTGGCGTTGAGCGCCAACAGGTTGGTTTGCTGAGCAATCGAGGTGATCACTTTGATGACTTTGCCGATCTCCACGCTGGATTCCCCCAGCTTGGCGATGGTGTGATTGGTGTTTTCCGCCACTCCCACCGCGGTTTTGGCGACTTTAGCGGCTTCGTTGGCGCTTTTCGAAATCTCCCGGATGGAGGCCTGCATCTGCTCGCTGCCCGAAGCCACCACCGTGACGTTTTTCGAGACCTGCTCGCTCGCCGCCGATACCACGTTGGCCTGCGTGGCCGTTTCTTCGGCGTTGCCCGCCATCTGCGTGCTGACCGCCGTCAGCTCCTCGGCCGAAGACGCCAGCGAAGAAGCCTGGCTGGCCGCGAATTTGAGCGGCTCGACCACGGTTTCGAGCGTGTTGTTGAATCCCTCCACAATCTTGCGGAATTCCCCCTGATGCTTGGTCCCATCCGCGCGCACGCTGAGCTTGCCATCCACCGCCGCCTTGGCCAGCAGATTCACATCATCCGCCAGCCCGTTGATATTGTTTTTCAGCATCAGCAGCCATTCGTGGATCTGATCCTGGTCTGACGCCCTGCCCATCGTGGCGGTCATATCGCCGTTGGCGATCTTGGTCACATAGGCAATCAGTTCCGTGAGCCAGGCATGAACGCCGTTGATGGCGTTCTTCATCTGCTCGTGATCCCCCTTGCAGGCGATCTCCACTTTTTCGCGCAGGTTCCCGCCGCGGATCAGCCGCAGCACACGGTTGCCTTCGCCGATGGGCAGCAAGATCGCATCGAGCATGTCGTTCATGCCCTTCACGATCCCCGCATATGCGCCCTGGAACAGCTCCGGCTTGCCGCGCTCGGAGAGCTGCCCCTGGTGGGATGCGTCGGTCAGGCGCGCCATTTCTTTTTGCAGTCTTTGCAGCTCGGTGGCAACATTGTTGACCGCCTGCTTCATCTTCTCGTGATCGCCTTTGTAGGTCTGGGCGATCAGCTCATCGATCTTGCCCGCCGAAATCTGCGCCAGGATGCGGTTGCCTTCGCCGATGGGCAATAGAATCGCATCCAGCATGTCGTTGACGCCCTTGACGATTCCCGCATACGCGCCTTGGAACTGTTCCGGTTTGCCGCGCTCGGAGAGTTGTCCCTGGTGCGAAGCATCGGTCAGCCGCGCCAGTTCCTTCTGGAGCCCTTGCAGCACGACGGCGACATTATTCACCGCCACTTTCATCTTCTCGTGATCGCCTTTATAGGTCTGGGCGATCAGCTCATCGATCTTGCCCGCCGAAATCTGCGCCAGGATGCGGTTGCCTTCGCCGATGGGCAATAGAATCGCATCCAGCATGTCGTTGACGCCCTTCACGATCCCCGCATACGCTCCCTGGAACAGCTCCGGTTTGCCGCGCTCGGTTAGCTGGCCCTGGTGCGAAGCGTCGGTCAAGCGCCCGAGTTCTTTCTGCAGCCCTTGCAGCACGACGGCGACGTTGTTGACGGCCATCTTCATCTTCTCGTGATCGCCTTTGTAGGTCTGAGCGATCAGCTCATCGATCTTGCCCGCCGAAATCTGCGCCAGAATGCGGTTGCCTTCGCCGATGGGCAATAGAATCGCGTCGAGAGCCTGGTTGAACAACTCGAACATCTTTCCATTGGAGCCGGTGAACTGTTTGGGATCTGAGCGATATTCCAGCCTGCCCTCTCGTGCGGCGCCCAAGATTCTCTCGATTTCGGCGCCCCGCTTGGCGACCACGTCTATGGTGGCGTTCATCGCGTTCTTGACCCGTTCGCAGGTCCCCCGATATTCGGCGGTAATCATGGGAGGGGCGTCGCCGAGCGAGAACCTCTCCAAGTAACCGGCCATCAACTCCACAAATTCCGAGAGCTCTTCATAGGAATAGCCGTCTTCGGCCGGTGCGTCCAAAACCCCACTCACGCCGCCAGGGCCGGAATGGTTTTGCTTACCGTTCAACCTTCTTGACATTCACCCTCTCCTGATTCAGATCTGCCACGCCACGCGGGCTTAAATAGAAAGATCTTTCGACCTGCGCGCCGGCCGCCACGTTCACGGTTTTCTCCGTGTCCAGAACCAGCAGCAGGCGCTCCTTGAGCTTGTACACTCCCTTGATCAATTCGCGCGCGGCCGGTGCCACATTGTCCGGGGTCTGCTCAAACGCGCACCCGTCCACCTCGACCACGTCGCCGATC
>JASHOO010000527.1 GCA_030041035.1 Bryobacteraceae bacterium
GCCCGGTCGAGATGTAAGGATGCGTCTCCGCGTTCACGTCGGGATTCACCCGCAGCGCAAAAGACGCTCGCACCCCGCGCCGCGCGGCCAGCGCGTTGATCAGTGCCAGCTCCGGCTCCGACTCGCAATTGAAGCTGTGAATCCCTTTCTCCAATGCGAAATCGATCTCATCCGACCTTTTGCCCACACCCGAAAACACCACGCGCGTGGCATCTCCGCCCGCCTTCAGTACACGGAATAACTCTCCGCCCGAGACAATATCGAATCCTGCTCCCGCCTTTGCCAGCAGCGTCAAAATCGCGAGCGATCCGTTGGCCTTCACCGCGTAGCAGATCCTGTGCGGTAATTCGCCCAGACCCTCGTCATAGGCCCGGAAGTTTTCGAGCACGGACTGGCTCGAATAGACGTAACACGGCGTCCCCGCGCGCTGCGCGATGTCGTCCAGCGCCACCGAATCGCAATAAAGCGAATTTTCGCAGTAAGAAAACATGAAACCTGAAACCTGAAACCTGGCTCTCCTTCTAGGCTCCCGCCGCTGGCCCCCGATGCACCGCATCCAGCACGCCATTCACAAACTGCACCGATTCTTCGGTCGAAAACCGCCGCGCCAGTTCCAGAGCTTCATCGATCACCACTGCCGCCGGCGTATCGGTTTGCCGCATCTCGTAAATCGCCAGGCGCAGAATATTCCGGTCCACCGCCGGCATGCGTTCCAGCCGCCAATGCTCGGCATGCGCGGAAATGAGCGCGTCAATTTCAGCCACTCTCTCCGCCGTCCCGCGCACCAGTTGTTCCAGGAACGCGTCACGCTCCGGCTCAACCGCGCTTTCTTCCGAATACAGCGTGCCGTAAAACGCGTCGATTGATTCATCCACCGGCTGCTTCCGCATGTCCCACTGGTACAGGATTTGCAGCGCGTGCTCGCGGGACCGCCGCCGGCTGGGCATGCTAGGCCGAGGGCTGGCGCAGCCGCCGCATCAAATTCGCCATTTCAATCGCGGTCATGGCCGCATCGAAGCCCTTGTTCCCGCCCTTGACGCCCGCGCGGTCCACGGCCTGCTCCACGGTGTTCGTGGTCAGTACGCCAAACCCAATCGGGACACCCGTCTCGCGCGCCACCTCCGCCAGCCCCCGCGCCATCTCACCGGCCACGTAGTCGAAGTGCGGCGTGTCCCCGCGAATCACCGCCCCCAGTGCGATGATCGCATCGTGCCGCTTCGCCTTCGCCAGCTCGCGCGCCACCACCGGCATCTCCCAGGAACCCGGAACGCGAACGATCTCGATATGCTCCTCGGCGCACCCCGTGCGCTTCAGCGCATCCAGCGCCCCCGCCAGCAGACGTTCCGAGATGAAGCTGTTGAATCGCCCCACAATCAGGGCGAACCGCAATCCCTTGGCCGAAAGATCTCCTTCGATGACCGATGACGGCATGATCTATTTCCCCGCGAAAGCCGCTTTACGCTTTTCGAGAAAGGCGCGCGTGCCTTCATTGCGATCCTCGGTCGCGGCCGTGAGACCGAATGCCGCCGCTTCAAAGCGCAATCCTTCGTCGATCCCGCAATCCAGGCCCACATCCACCGCCTCGAGCGCCAGTGCCACGGCCTTCGGCCCGTTGGCCAGCGCTTTGTGCACCCACCCACGGCAAAACGGCAGCAGTTCCTCGAGCGGCGTAACGTAATTCACCAGCCCGATCCGGTAAGCCTCCGCGGCATCGATGGTCCCGCCCGTGATGAGCAGATCGATCGCCCGCCCCCGCCCCACCAGCCGTGGCAGCCGCTGCGTGCCTCCATAGCCCGGCACGATGCCCAGCTTCACTTCCGGCTGCCCGAACTTCGCATTCGGTGTCGCCACGCGAATGGCGCAGCTCATCGCCAGCTCCAGCCCGCCGCCCAGCGCAAATCCGTTGACCGCTGCGGCCGTCGGTTTCGGCAGCGTCTCGAGCATCCGGAAAATCGCCTGCCCGCGCAGCGCCAGCGCCCGCGCTTCCACCGCCGAAAGCACCGCCAGTTCCTGAATATCCGCACCCGCCACGAACGCCTTTTCCCCGGCACCGGTGATGATCAGCGCCCGAATCGCCGCGTCCTCGCGCGCTCGCGTAAACGCGTCCGCCAGCTCTGCCATCGTGTCCCGGTTGAGCGCATTCAGCTTCTCCGGACGGCTCACGGTGACGAGCGCAATCCCGTCCTGATCCGTCTCCAAGCGGATGTTGTTGTAGGACATATGGGATAATTCGTAGGGGCGGACATCCCCTCCAGCATCATACCGCATGGACCCCAAGTTCATCCGCAACTTCTCGATCATCGCGCACATCGACCACGGCAAATCCACCCTCGCCGACCGCCTCCTCGAAGTCACCGGCGCTCTCTCACAGCGCGAAATGATGGAGCAGGTGCTCGATTCCATGGACCTCGAGCGCGAGCGCGGCATCACCATCAAAGCTCATGCCGTGCGCCTCAATTACCGTGCCGATGATGGCAATCTCTATCAACTGAATTTGATCGATACTCCCGGCCACGTCGATTTCACCTACGAAGTTTCCCGCAGCTTGCAGGCCTGCGAAGGCGCACTGCTGGTGGTCGATGCCTCGCAAGGCGTCGAAGCCCAGACGCTCGCCAACACCTACCTCGCCCTGCACCATAATCTCGAAATCATTCCCGTCATCAATAAAATCGATCTCCCCGCCGCCGAGCCCGAGCGCATCCGCGAGCAGATCGAGCAGGTGATCGGCCTTCCGGCGGATGATGCTCTCCTGGTCAGCGCCAAACAGGGCATCGGCATTCACGAAACGCTCGAAGCGATCGTTAAGCGCGTGCCCCCGCCGCCCGGCTCTGTTGACGCTCCTCTGCGCGCCCTCATTTTCGATTCCTGGTTCGATCCCTATCGCGGCGTCATCATTCTGACGCGCGTCATGGAAGGCCGCCTCCACCTGCACGAGAAAATCCGTCTGTGGTCCAACCATCAGGTCTACGAGATCGAAGGTCTCGGCTACCAGGCCCCCAAGGCCACGCCTTCGGAGGAACTTTCCGCCGGCGAAGTCGGATTTATCTTTGCCAACATCAAAACCGTCTCCGACGCCAAGATCGGCGATACCATCACTGACGCCGAAAACCCCGCCGCCGAGCCGCTGCCCGGCTTCGAGGAAGTTAAGCCCATGGTCTTTGCGGGCCTCTATCCCGTCGAGTCCCACGAGCACGGTCTGCTGCGCGACGCGCTTGAAAAACTCCGTCTGAATGACAGCGCCTTCAGCTTCGAGCCCGAGAATTCCGTCGCCCTCGGCTTCGGTTTCCGCTGCGGTTTTCTCGGCTTGCTCCATCTCGAAATCGTGCAGGAGCGCCTTGAGCGCGAATTCAACATCGATCTCATCACCACCGCGCCCGGCGTGCGCTACCGCATTACCACCACGCGCGATGAAGTCATTGAGGTCGATAACCCCACCAAATTTCCGAACCCCACCGACATTAAGCAGATCGAAGAACCCATCATCAACGCGACGGTCATTACGCGCGAAGAATATCTCGGCGGCATTCTGGCGCTCGTCGAAGAAAAGCGCGGCGTGCAGAAGAAATTCGAGCACATCGGCAGCGGCCGAGTGCTGCTCGAATACGAATTGCCGCTGAACGAAATCGTGCTCGATTTTTACGACCGCCTGAAATCCGCCTCGCGCGGCTATGCGTCACTCGATTATCACTTCGCCGGTTACCGCGTTTCGCCCATGGTCAAGCTCGATGTATTGGTCGCCGGCGAACCCGTCGACGCCCTCACCATCATCGTCCACAAGGATTTCGCCTATGAGCGCGGCAAAGTGTTGATCGAGCGCATGCGCAAGCTGATTCCCCGCCAGATGTTCGAAGTCGCGCTCCAAGCCGCCATCGGCAACAAAATCGTGGCTCGCGAAAACATCCCCGCCATGCGCAAGAACGTGCTCGCCAAGTGCTACGGCGGCGACATCACGCGCAAACGCAAACTGCTCGAAAAGCAAAAAGAAGGCAAAAAGCGCATGAAGCGCGTAGGCCGCGTCGAGATCCCGCAGGAAGCTTTTCTAGCCGTGCTGCGCGTGAGCGGCGACGAGAGCGAATGACTGGAGTCCGTATGACGATTCTGTTCGCTGCATTCAGCTTGACACTGCTGACATCGATGCTCTGTATTGCGGCAGTCCTCACACATTGGCTCAGGTCGGTCGCGCCCGCGACCACGAGCTGCTTCATGATGCTAATCCCAGCCGCGATAGCGGCGGCCCCGTTCTTGTTTCATCCTCGTTCGAAAGCGAGAATAGGCGCCGCATATGTTGCGGCTCTGCTCCTGTTCGGGTGGGTCGTGTTGACGGGATTTTCAGTCGGCATGTTCTACCTGCCTGCTACAGCAATGATGGCGATCGCAGCAGTTCGAATGGCCGTTCAGAGGCCAACCCCACACTCGGGAAATCACCTCGACAACTCCACTTCCGCCGCCCCCAGCACTCTCCCACTCCCGCGCTCCTGAACAAACACCACCGCGCTCAGATTCTCCGGCTTCCAGTCGCGTGCGAGCTTCACCTCGCTGTCGGTCGAAAACGCCTCACCCGCCTTCACCTTGCCGATAGAGACGAGTTTCCGCACCACCATCGAATGTTTCATATTGCGGCCGGCATTCTCGCCGCCTGTCACATCAGAAGCTAGCTTGCTCTCCGCAATTGCGAGCACCACATCACCCGCCGTTTTCGCGGCGTCCACCTCCGCCGCCACTGACACATGGTCCTCGGACCGCTCGCGAAACGTAACATGTACCGGCGTCTTGGCGCTCCGCCCCGCTTTTGCCAGCTCGCTCAGCGCTTTTCGTGAATCGCTGCCTACCAGCTCGCTGTGCCCGTCGATCACCATTTCCGGAGTGTACGGCGCGTCGACATGCAGCCGGCCGGCGTATTCCTTCTGCCGGGCCGTGAGCTCGGCCGAGGAGAACGGATCGCGCCAGCCCGGGCCGTCCCAATAATCCACGTGTTCCTCGAGTGCAATCACATCCACTCCCGCCACCGGCTGCGAGTCGTTCAACTTCATCAGTAATGCGTCCGCGGGCGGACAACTCGAGCAGCCCTCCGACGTGAACAGTTCGACCAGCACCGGAGTGCGCCCCCGCTGGGCCACGTCGGCACCCGGAATCGGCGCAGCCACTAGGAGCAAAAGCGCAAGCGATAACTTCATGTCCATTAGACGCGCTCCCCATCTCATCGTATTCCGCTAGGTTTCGAACCTACCTTAACTCCAAACGCCGGATTCCGGGGACTCCCCACCCGCCTCGTTCTCCGTACCCTACCTTAAGTAGGCAGCCAGCCTGAAATGTTTCGGAACGTAAATTGCACTATCCGGAAGGCGGAGGACGGTTTGGCTATGTGGGTCGCAACAATTCTAGCGGGGATGGTGATTCTTTGCTTATTCTTATCCATGCTCTCTTCGCCCCCCTCGGTGGGCCGCTGAGACATCGCCGCGGACAATCTGACACAGTGTCCATAGATGGCACGACAGGTTGTCCGGCGGTCGACACCGCCCTTTCCTGCTCCGTCCTGGATTGCCCCACCTCCCACCCTGCTCTATACTAAAAACTTAGAGCAAAAATGCCGAAAAGAACGTTTCA
>JASHOO010000528.1 GCA_030041035.1 Bryobacteraceae bacterium
GGAAACCATAAGCAGCTCTCGCCGCACTTCGTGGTCGTCAAGCAATTTTTTCTCCAGCGTGTTACTATTTTGACCTTCGCTTCCCGCCTTACCAAACAGAAGCCTGCAAAACTGATTGAGAGGAGAAAACGTTGACCGAAGAGAAGAAGCAGGAAACCAAGCCAGTAGGCGTATCTGTTCTTCAGCGAAAGCTCGGGCTACCGAGGACGCACTGTCATCGGGCCAGCGGTTCTGCATCGTTCTCCAACAGTGGCGAGGAGATCCAGCATCAACGACGGCGGGAGTGGCGTACGGGAAAAACATGTAGTTCCTAATGGGAGGATAAATCATGGCAGCAACGAAACTGACGATTAAACTAACCGAGAACCAACAGAATCAGATCAAGGCCGCGACAGGCAAGAGTATCAAGGAATTGAACATCGATCTCTCCTCCACCGGTTCCCTAAGTGAGAAAGAACTCAGCGATGTGGCGGGTGGCGCAGCTTATTGGAAATTGGTAAGTTAACACCTAAGGGGCACAAGCTGACACTCGGTGGGATTGGCAGAGCCGCACTATAAAGAGCGACGCGCTGGAGCGCCAGGCTGGTCCCTACTGCGCCGCGTTGGGCGAGCGTTTTGGCGGATCGACGGCTGCTGAATCCCCGTCCGGCCAAGCGATCAAGATGGATCGTTCTGCGCGCAATGCTCCAAGCTTGGCTCGCGGTCCATGCCGCGCACAACGATGCGAAGCGTCTTTCGTGGTTTACCTTTGCAGACGCTCGAACGCTCTTCCAACAGTCCTATTCGCCGCTTCAGCGTGGCGTGCATGGCTAGCGCCGCCCATTCTGAGAGGCATCGGCGGCTCTCTCCAACTCCGCCACCCGCGCCTCGATGTCTTCGATCTCGATGGCCTTGGCAGCGTGATCGAGCACGCACTCTGCCGCCCGCACTCGGACCGATGCCGGCGTACTAGGGTCGATCATCATTTTGAGCTTGGTAGTTGCGGCCGCGGTACTGCCCTGCTGCAATCGCGCGATGGATTGCCGAAAGGCTGCCCGGCGTGCCGCTCGGTAGGCCGTGTCAAACTCTGGGTCGTTCAACCAACGCATGAGCGTGGTCGGTGCCACGTTGATGGCTCGGGCTGCCGCATCGACCGAGGGGTGGGTCAGAAGCGCCACGATTGCTTCCTCCATCTTCCGGTCGAGCTTTGCGCCGTGTCCCCTTATTTGCTGGGGAGAATCGGCCCCGGTTTGAGATTCCTCATCGCCCATTGATCGCCTCCGCTAAATTTCCTGCAGAATTGCCTTGCTTGTGTTCGCCACCAGAGTGATGGATGTCGTGACGCGGTAATCGACCGCTAGGAGAATAAATATGACGACATCGACGGAAACCCAAGAAACAGCCCAGGCCGTAGCCACCGCCACGAACCAGCCGAAGGCCGCCACGAAGGCCAACGCGCGCGCACAGAAGCCCCGTGTTGGGGCCACCAAGGGCAAGTCGGGGAAGAAAGCAACCCGAGCCAAGAAGGGCGCCAAACCGCCAAAGAAAGCCGAGTCGGCGAAGGCCGAGGGCATCCGCCAAGGGACCAAAACCGAGCAGGTGCTCGAACTGCTGAAACGACCGGGGGGGACCACCATGAAGGAGCTGATGAAAGCGACGGGCTGGTTGCCGCACAGCGTCCGCGGGTTCCTCTCGGGAACCATCGGAAAGAAGCTGGGTCGCAAGGTCGAGTCCACCAAGGGCGAGGACGGGAATCGCACCTACTCCGTCAAGGGCTGATTGCCACCAATCGGACTCGAATTGGCCGCCGGGGTTCCCCCTCGGCGGCTTTTCTTCGTCTGGGCGGCGAGTAGGAGCCTGAGTTCCTGCGACCAATCTGAAAGCCCCATGCATAGGCCCTCGATGTCCGGATGACCTGCGAGCAGCAACGTTTCGATTTCCGCGATCTCCCGGCGGCAGCGCTCGATTCACGCGGCTTCCTTCTTTCGCTCCTCTGCAACCTCATCGAACGTGCGTCCGTCTGCCTCGAGGGTCGCTTTCTTGTCGCACAGCCCCTGCCACCGCTGTACTATGACATCGACGTACTTCGGGTCTAGCTCCAGCCCGAAACAGACGCGTTCCGTTAGCTCCGCGGCAGCCAGCGTGGTGCCGCTGCCGAGAAACGGGTCAAAGACCGGTTCACCGCGGCGGAGATGGTTCAGAATTGGCCGGCGCATCAGTTCAATCGGCTTCTGCGTCGGATGGTCGAACTTGTCCTCCTCCGAGCCGCCCATGATGAACTTGGGACTTGGCGATGCCCAGATCGTCGAATTCTCGCCGGCTTTGCCATACCAGGGGGCGTTCTTCTTCCGAACAAACCAGCACGGTTCATGCTGGAACCAGTACGGCGTTCGCGTCAGCACCGTCCTGCCCTTGTCCCAGATAATTTGCTGGTGATGCTCGAAACCGATCCGCAACAGGCCATCGAGGACTTCTCGGGTGAACTTCGATGCGTGCCAGACTTAAGCGACATCAAGGCTCGGCACGAGCCCGAACGCCTCGGACCAGTCAGCGCGGGTGTCCGACGAGATGGCGGTGTTGGTGTGGCCGTCGGTCCGGTGTTTCATGTAGCTGGCCTCGGCGGGCCCACAGCCGTTCAAGCCGGCGCGATCGCGCCACTCGGAATCTAGTTCAATTCCGTAGGGCGGATCGGTCACCATCAGCCGCGGCTTCCGCTCGGCGAGCACCCTGGCGACCGCCTCCGCGCTGGTCGCGTCCCCGCAGAGCACCCGATGCTTTCCGCAGAGCCAGAGGTCGCCATCACGGGACACCGGATTCTCGGGAACCGGCGGAGTTGCGTTTGCTCTTTCGTCGTCTTCGAGCACCAACAGGCCATCGATTTCTCCGGGATCAAACCCTGTCAAATCGAGATCGAAGCCGGACTCTTTGAGTTCCTGTAGCTCCAGGGCGAGCAGCTCCTCATCCCAGCCCGCCCAGCTAACCGACCGGTTCACCATTAGGCGGAATGCTTTGACCTGCGCCGGTGTCCACTCGTCGCAAAGAATGACCGGCACCTCAGTGATGCCGAGCTTGCGAGCGGCTTTCAAGCGCAGATGACCATCTACGACCTCTCCATCGCTACGAGCGAGCACCGGAATCTTGAAGCCGAACTCGCGGATGCTGCCGCACATACGATCGACGGCGGCGTCGTTCTTTCGGGGATTGCGGGCGTAAAAGATCAGTTTGTCTATTGGCCAGAGTTCGATCCGTGTTACTGCTGGACCGCTCATCGCGCACCTCCAATGGCCAATTTGTTGAGGCCCATATCGCCTGAAAATCTGCCTAGGTTTTTGCGCCGCGGCGCGCAAGTGCACGTGCCCTCGATGCGTGACTGGTATTGGCGAATCTCCGTCCCACACTTACACCGGTAGGCCGCAATGAGCGAGTCGGCGGAATTTGATTCAAGAGCCTCAATTCCCCGTGCCAACTCCTGTTCGGAAACGCGCTGGCGGTTGTTTGGGGTAGCCTCTGGCAAGTGAGCACGTTCGGCTGGTGAGAATTCGTTCGCGATCACCGTCAAGAACCAGTTCCAGCTCCGTGGCCCGCATCTGGCACCTGGCCGATGCTTCTTGGTCCTCCACCGGCGATTGAGTAGATCGACGATGTCGGCCGCGGTCGCGCCGCGAGCTCGGAGCAGGCATGAATCCTCGAAACCAGGCGGCGGAATTTCGCCCATGTAGGCTATCAGTGCTGCCCGAAGTTTCATGAAGTCTTCAGATCGTGCCTTTCGGCAGGGTGCTTTTCTGCCGTTTGGGCTTGGCTCGGAAAGCCCGACCAGGTCCGCATGGTTTCGGCCATAGGCCATCCGATGATCGGGTTTTCCGTTTTTGTCGTCGAAACCAACGGCCGCCGTACCGGCGCCCGGTGTGCGAATCGCCGTTTTTTGCGATTCGGCGCCAGTAATCAGCTTTTGCTGTTGGACACGATTCTGGACGGAATTCAAAAGCGGACTAAATTCGCGTGCAGTGGGCTGCACTTCACTTTTGACGTTGGACTGCACTTCACTCGACAAATCCTGCACTTCACCGGTATCGTCGAGAGATGCAGCCGGCTGCACTTCACAGGGCGTCTCGAAGGGAATGGCATCGCTTGGCTGATGTGCGGTGCGTTGCACATCATCGTTGAAGATGGGGTGCCAAAGGAAACGATACAGGTTCGATTGGCGCTTGCCTCTTCGCTCATGGGCAAGAAGTCCCCTGCGCTCCAACTCGGCCATGTCCGATTTGACCTGACGAACCGATTTGCCCACAGCCTCCGCCATGGCCTCGAACGAGTACCAGAAGGTTCCGTTCTGGCCGGCCCAGCGGACCGAGCGCTCATAAAGCCTCTTCTGGCCGTCAGTCAGATCACGCTGGCGTGCTACGACGTCAGGAGGGTAGAAGCCACACTCCTTGTGCCATGGGTTGAACGCTTGACCGATTTCGTAACGCTTGCGGGACGGAAGTTTGCTTTCTGACATCGAGTGGTCCTGAACGTGCTTATCCGGGCTGCTCCATTCTTTTGGTAGACCGCGCGTCAAGCAAACAAGAGAGCACGCCGAAAGCGAAGCGCTGTATCTGAAGTTGGGAATCGGAACAACGGTTGAGGCGGGCGGTGCGCAGCCACCGCACAGCCACCAGAGGACTTCCTGCTGGCCGCGGCAACCATCCACGCATACCATCCGAACGTAAACTCAAGTACTTAGACCGAGGTGAACCGAACTGAACTGGCGCTATACACGTTCGATTCCCGTTAGCGCTACCAATAAGTCAATCACTTACAAGTAGCTTGCTCACCCATTTTGAAGGTTCTTGAGCCGGGATTGCGTCGGTTGCTGGCCGCCCGGTAAGCCGGCCCCGCACAGCGGCACAAATGGGCGGGCTTACACGATCGCTTGGAACATTTTCGCCCCAAACCTGATTTTTAGCCATCGAAACCGAACTGAACGTTGTAATCGGCACAGGCACTTGCGGAGATTACAGCCCTTATTCTCCGCGTATCATGCGTAGAATAACTGGACACATGCGGAGGTTGAACGGTATAATCTCCGCAAAGGAAGCGGAGAATATATATCCATGAGCGCAAGGACTGGGCCAGATTCCACTGGAGCGTGGAGAAGCTCGCAGAGCCTCTAGGCTCCGTCCGCTACCGGCAAGGCAGCTTAATTGGCCAAATGAAAGGTCTCGGCTTTCGCCTCCAGCAGGAGGCCGTCCTCGAAACGCTTACTAAGGATGTCCTAAAGACCAGTGAAATCGAAGGCGAGAAGCTTGATGCCGTACAGGTCCGCTCGTCGGTGGCGAGGCGTTTGGGCCTGGATATCGGCGGCCTCAAGCCCGCGGATCGCAACATCGAAGGCGTTGTCGAAATGATGCTGGACGTCACGGGCCACTATGATCAGCCTTTGACGCCCGAGCGGCTCTTCGGCTGGCACGCCGCGCTGTTCCCGACAGGACGCAGCGGAATGACAAAGATCAAAACAGGCGCCTGGCGCGACGAAACCGCAGGGCCAATGCAGGTCGTCTCCGGTGCCATGGGAAAGGAGCGCGTGCATTTCGAAGCGCCGAAAGCGGATCGCCTCGAAAGGGAGATGACTGCATTCCTCGACTGGTTTGAGGGTCGCGAGGGGATTGATCCGGTGCTGAAAGCCGGCCTCGCTCATCTTTGGTTCGTGACGATACATCCGTTTGAAGACGGCAACGGCCGCATCGCGCGCGCGATCGCCGATATGGCGATGGCCCGTTCTGAACACAGCTCACAGCGCTTCTACAGCATGTCTGCGCAGATCAAGCAGGAGCAGAAGGAGTATTACGACATCCTGGAACGGACGCAGAAAGCGACCATGGACGTGACCGCTTGGATGGAATGGTTCCTGGAGTGTCTGGGCCGCGCTATCGACGGCGCTCCAGTCACCTTAAAGGCTGTGCTGGACAAAGCACGGTTATGGGATCGCGTCAAAGACGTGCAACTCAACGATCGGCAGCGCTCCGTGATCAACCGCTTGCTGGACGGTTTCGAAGGCAAGCTTACAAGCTCAAAATACGCGAAGCTGACGAAGTGCTCGCAGGACACCGCTTATCGCGATATTCTCATGCTCGTCCACCGGGGCGTCCTCGTTCTGAATCCCGAAGGTGGCCGGAGCACGAGCTACTCGCTTGCACAGCCGCGATAACCGCATCTGAAATTGGATCTCATCAAGGGAAACTGGCAGAGTCCTATCAGTCTTAGAACGCGAACAGCCGTGAGGCGCCTGCCACCATCCCTAGTGTCACGCCGGCAATGGCGAATTCGCCGACGGCGCCCACAACAAACGGCCGCAGCCCTTGTTTTCGCATTTGGCGCAAGTCGGTGCGCAGCCCCACTCCGGCGAAGGTGAGCAGGAAGGCCCAACGCGAAAGGTTCGCGAGATCAGCTACCTGCGGTTTGGTAAACACGCCCAGCGTGGCAAGCGTCGAGATAAGCAGGAAACCTAACACGAATTTCGGGAATTTCTGCCAGAGAAAGGCGCCCTTGTGCGCGACCACATGGGCTTTGCTCTTCCGCGCCCAATAGAGCGCGTAAGCTAAAACTACAAAACCGATTGTCGCGTTGCGAGTGGTCTTCGCCAGCACTGCGAATTTGCCGGCTGCATCCGAGTAGAGCGCGCCGGCCGCGGTCGCTTCCGCAGTATTATCCACGGCGAGACCCGCCCACAATCCGAATGCATGATCACTCAAGCCAAGCGCGTGCCCAATCACCGGAAAAGCGAACAGGCTGAACGCGCCAAGCGCCAAAATTGCCGCGATGGCGTACGACGCGTCCTCGTCATCGGCATCGATCGCACCTTTGGCCGCAATGATCGCCGAGACCCCGCAGATCGAAGATCCAATGGCGAGAAGGCTGGTGAGCTTCGGCGTGAGGTTAAATGCACGCCCCAGCCACGTCATCAGCGTGATCGCCACAAAAAGCTCAATAGCCACACAAACGAGACTGATGCCGCCCAGCCTGACGATATCGCCCAGAAGGAACCGGACCCCGAGCAGCACGATCCCCGCCTTCAACCAAAACTCGTAAGTGGCCACGCCAGGCCGAAAAACCCCCGGCACTCCGACCGTGTTCGCAACGATCAGACCAAACACGATGGCCCACAGCACGTACTCGATGTTCGGCAGCGTCAGGTGGTGCGCCTTGCCGTAAGCGGCAATCGACTGTTCGGTCACCTTACCGGCGTATCCGATAACAGCCAGCAAAAGCGTGCCTGGAATGAATTGCAGGAACCGGCGCGGGATCGAAATTGCGGGATTCCGAAGAGCGGTTGCGGCTTGACCCATATCGTCTACCTCACCAGGGAATTCGCGGCAGCACTCCAAAACGAACAGATAACGCCGCGACAAGCGCCACGATTACCGCAAACCAGTCGAGCGAAACCTTTGATTTTGCCTCGGTTTGACTCGACATGAGGTGTATTTCTACCGTGGCGCCGTTTTAGTATTTCCGAACCGACGGGTCCACGCGGTCGGACCAAGCATGAATCCCCCCAGTGAGGTTACGGACATTGGGAAAGCCCGCTTGTCGCAAGAGTTGCACGGCTTTGGCGCTGCGTGTTCCCATCTTGCACAGAGCAATGATCTCGCGGCTGGAGTCGAGCTCGTGTACGCGCTCGCGCAATTCAGCCAGCGGAATGAGCCTGCCACCAATATTGGAGATTTCAAACTCGTGCTCCTCACGAACATCCAGAAGGAACAGGTTTTCGCCAGCATCCAGTCGCTGTTTTAGTTCTTCCACTTGAATGCTCGGTATGCTCATCTTGGAGCGTCCTCCTTCGCGGACACAAGCAAAAACCAGCGCGACCGCTTGAAGTCATGGTAGCATAATGTCCTAATGTCCATCAAGAATGTAGTGTATGTTGCCTGTTTCCCGAAACTTAGCCTGTTATAGTATTGGCATGCTATTTGTTTTCAGCGAGATAAGGGCTATCATCGGTTTCCGCTCGGGAACGATAATCCGGTAGACGAAGTCTGAACAGCACACAAGGAGATACCAGTGGCAGAAGATGTCCAGAGA
>JASHOO010000529.1 GCA_030041035.1 Bryobacteraceae bacterium
TCCTGGTGGGCGGTTGCCGTGATGGTGGCGCTGATGGCTGCAGGCGCCCGGCTGATTTGGATCTGGCGTGTTGCGCAACTGAAACGGGAACAGCAGCGTCTGGAAGCGGCGGTAGAGCAGAGGACGAGCGAGTTGCGCGAGGAGCAGGCCAACGTCCTGATCCAGAAGGCGCGAGCCGAGGAGGCCAATCGCCTGAAAAGCGAGTTCATCGCGAACCTGAGCCATGAAATTCGCACGCCCATGAATGGAATCCTGGGGATGGCGGAGTTAGCCATGGACACCACGGAGCTGGAGGAACAGCGGGAGTACCTGCACGATCTGACGGCTTCGGCCGAGTCGCTGCTGACCATTCTGAACGACATCCTCGATTTTTCGAAGATGGAATCGGGCCGCATGGATCTGGAGAGGATTCCGTTCTCGGTGCAGCAGTGTTTGCACGATGCCGCGCGGACACTGGGCGCGGCGGCGACGCAGAAGGGGCTGGAGGTGCGGCGGCGTCTGGCGGCGGATATTCCGGCGGTAGTGGTAGGGGATCCGGTACGCCTGCGCCAGATCCTGCTGAACCTGATCGGCAACGCGGTCAAATTCACGGCAGCCGGGTGGATTGCGGTGGAGGCCGGCGTGGAATCGGCGAATCATGAGCAACTGATGCTGCGCTTCACCGTTGCCGATAGCGGCCCGGGCATTCCCCGGGACAAACATGAACTGATTTTCGACGCATTCCGGCAGGTGGACGGTTCGACTACACGCAAATACGGCGGGACGGGGCTTGGCCTGGCGATCTGTGCCCACCTGGTCGAGTTGATGGGCGGCCGCATCTGGGTGGAGAGTGAAGTTGGGCGGGGCAGCGCATTTCACTTTACCGCGCGATTCGGCAGGGCACCCGAAGGCCGGGACGGCGCGCCGGTGAACGGCGCGGGTGACGAACGCGAGCAGACACTGGTCCGGGCGTAATGTCCGGCGGACCAACACAAACGTCAGGGTGTTTCCAAAGTCCTAGTACCTCTAGTACGGCGTAGCGCGCCAGAACTTGACGTGTATCAACGTTCAATGTGAGCATACTTGGATAACCGGCACGAACGGACTGTGCCAGGGGGGAAGGCGCCATGAAACTGTTTCGAGTGGCTGCATTGGCGGTGATGATCGCGGGCATTGCGTTGGCGCAATCTGCTCCGCTGAGTCTTCCGGTCTGCGTAGGTCTGGGATGTATTGCGCCCCCGCCCCCGCCGTCTCCGCCGCCGCTACCGCCGCTACCGATACCGTTCGATCCGCCGCCACCGCCCACTCCGCACCCGGCTGCGGCACCCGAGATTGATCCTGGATCCGCGGGGACGGCGTTAGCTCTTCTTTCCGGCGTAGTATTGATCCTTCGGTCCCGGGGCAAGAAGTAAGCGGGGCCTTTCGATCGAGATGAAAGGCACCGAAGGGCAACCAGGTGCCTATGCAGTGACCGGTAAGATCGAGCCTATCAGTTTGTCCGACCCGGCTGGTTCCTCTCCTGGCGACTCTCGAGGACTCACATTCGCACGGCGCCTGGTTGTTTTTGTGCTGCTGTTTGCGGCGGAGTGGATTCCGCTGACGCGCCTGGTTCACAAGGGACGGGGCGCAGGGATCCTGTTCCAGGTAGCGGTCGCGTTCTGCTCCATGCTCCTGGCTGTAGCGTACGTCAAGGACAGAGAAGCGTTCCGGCGCATCTCGCTGGAAAGCCGAGGGGTCCCAATCCGGTGGGGCCTGTTGGCGCTCCATGCCGCAGCGCTCGCGGCGTTCTGTGGCCTGTCGGTCTTGGCGCCGCAAGGAAATCTGTCCGGATACGCGGTGGGGGCGCTCTGGTACGCGGCGGGGTTCCTGGCGATGGCTCTTGCGGCGTGGGCGCTCATCCCGCCGGAGTCGGCGTGGGAATTGATTCGGCCTACGGGGTACGCGTGGATTTACGCGCTAGCGGCTGCGGCCGTTGCGGCCCGCGCGGTCATATTGTCGCCTGCGTGGAACGGAGCGTGGGATCCGGCGCTGTGGTTTTCCTGGAAACCGGCTGGGGATTTGACCTTCAGCCTGGTTCACCTATTTCTGCAACCGTTCCTTTCCCAGGTTGTGGCGGACCGGACGACCATGGCGATCGGCAGCCCGCAATTCAACATCCGGATCCTGCCCTGGTGCGCGGGCTTCGAAGGCGTGGTTTTGATGCTGGTTTTCAGCGTGGCATGGCTAGCATATTTCCGGCGGGAATTCCGTTTTCCGCAGGCGCTGCTGATGGTACCTGCCGGGATGCTGGTTATCTGGCTCTCGAACGCGGTGCGCATCACGCTGTTGATCCTGATTGGTGCGAGCGGAGCGCCAGAGATCGCCATGGGCGGATTTCATTCGCAGGCGGGATGGATCGCGTTTAACGGGGTTGCGCTGGGCTTCGTGGTGCTGACCCGCCGCATGCCGTGGGTCGCCGCCGGGAGCGCTGCGCAGGCGGAAACGGAGAGGGATGGCGCGTGGGCAAACGCCACCGCTCTCTACCTCATGCCGTTTCTCGCGATTCTGGCGGCCGCGATGATTTCGCGCGCGGTGTCGAGTGGTTTTGAGTGGCTCTATCCGCTGCGCTTCTTTTCCGCCGCGGGGGTGCTTTGGCTTTACCGGAGCAAGTACGCAGAGCTGAACTGGAGGTTCAGCGGATGGGCGGTGGTGGCGGGCGCGGTGGTGTTTGCGATGTGGTTGATTCTGGAACGCGCGAGTGGTCCGCAGGCTTCGGGCGGGCTGGGCGTAGCGCTCGCGGCCTTGCCCAGCGCGGCGCGAATTTGCTGGCTGGTGTTTCGCACGGCGGCGGCTGTGGGGACGGTGCCGGTGGCCGAAGAACTGGCCTTTCGAGGATTTCTCATCCGGCGCCTGATGGCGGCGGATTTCGAGGCGATCAGTCCCCGGCGGTACACATACGTAGCCGTGGGCCTATCATCGCTGGCGTTTGGTTTGTTGCACGGCGAGCGATGGGTAGCGGGGTCACTGGCAGGACTGATCTATGCGGCGGTGTTCCTGAGGCGGGGCAGAATCGGAGATGCAGTAGCGGCGCACGCCACCACCAATGCGTTGCTCGCGGCCTGGGTTCTGGCAGGCGGGCGATGGTACTTGTGGTAGGCGGGATTTAACCGCTGGCGTGGGGCGGCCGCACGCGCCGCCGCGAGTAGAACCGCACACTCCACCACCGAGGAGTAGACATCCTACATGGTATGGTTGTAGAATCCCTACACCCATATGGCCAAGCCACGTCCTGACCCAAATCGCATCGAGTTGCTGCAAGGAACGCTCGACATGTTGATCCTCGAAACGCTGCGGTGGGGCGCGCAGCACGGATACGGAATCAGCCAGGCGATCCGCGCGGGGTCGAACGAAGTGCTGCAAGTGGAGACGGGGTCGTTGTATCCGGCGCTGCACAGGCTGGAGAAGCGCGGGTGGATCAGGTCGGAATGGAAGAGCTCGGCGAACAAGCAAAGAGCGAAATATTACCGTTTGACCGCAGCGGGGAGGAAGCAGTTGGCGCAGGAGAGATCCCGGTGGGGGCAAATGGTGGAGGCGATAGGGGCGTTGATGCGACCGCGTGGGAGCGAGGTGAAGTCATGAAGTGGAGAGAGATTTTCGGGCGGCGGCGGGACGAGGAAATCACCGAAGAGATCGAGGCGCATTTGCGGATGGCCGCGCAGGATCGCATCGAGCAGGGCGAGTCGCCCGAGGACGCGCGGTATGGGGCGGCGCGCGAGCTGGGCAACGTGATGGCGGTGAAGGAAGCGATTCGGGATGTTTGGATCTCGCGCGCGATGCAAGAGTTGGCGCAGGACCTTCGGCTTGCGGTGCGGGTTCTGACGAAATCGCCGGGCTTCAGCGTGGCGGCGATTGCGCTGATCGCGCTGGGGATTGGGGGAAACGCGGCCATTTTCTCGATGATCAATGCCGTTTTCCATAAGCCGATGGCAGGCGTACACGCGGACAATCTGGTTTCTCTCGGGATCATGAAGGACGGGCATCAGGACGACCCAGGGAATTCGTATGCGAATTATGTGGACTACGTTGCACAGACGAAAACGCTGCGGCCGATGCTGGCGCGTGGATGGGACCGCTTCACGGTGACGCTGGACAAAGGCAGTTACGGCGTTTGGGGAACGCTGGTGACGACGAACTACTTTGAGACGCTAGGGATCAAAACGGCGAAGGGGCGGCCGTTCACCGAAGCGGAAGGACGGCTGGATGCATCGGGTCTCGTCGCGGTGATCAGCCATAACTTGTGGCAGGAAGCGTTTCAGGAAGCGGAGGATATCGTCGGGCGAAAAATCACTTTGAACGGGCATCCGGCGACGATTGTCGGGGTGGCTCCGGAGCGGTTCCGCGGCCCGCAGGTGGGGGAGCGCAACGATGTTTGGGTGCCGCTATTGAGTTATGCACGTATCCATCGCATGGAGCCGGCGCTCCATGGACGCGTGCTCTTCCGGGACTCCATCGGCGTTGAACTCATTGCACGTCTAGCACCCGGAGTTTCCCTTTCCCAGGCCCGAGCGGAGTTCGACACGATTTCGAAACGATTGGAGGCGGCCTATCCGGAGGCCAACAAGGGTGTGTCGGTGCTGGTGGTGCCCTATTCGGCGCTGGGCCCGGGCATCACACAAGTTCGGGTATTCATGAAAATCATTATGGTGGTGGCGTTCCTGGCCATGCTGATCGTCTGCGCCAATATCGCCAATCTGATGCTTTCTCGGGCAGTGTTCCGGCAGCGCGAGATCGCAGTGCGGAAATCGCTGGGCGCGGCGCGGGGACGGATTCTGCGGATGCTGATGGCGGAGGGGATGGCGCTATCGTTCGCGGCGTTAGCTGCGGCCTTGTTGATGGCGCACTGGGCGTCGAAGGGACTGTTACATCTGGCGTCGCAAGATGCGGGGCGTGCGTTGGACGTGGATTTCAGTCTGGACTGGCGGGTGGCCGGTTACGCGCTGGCCCTGGCTGTTCTCAGCACCCTGGCATTCACGGCAGCACCGGCGATTCGGGCGTGGAGGCAGGATCCACTGCCGTGGTTGAAGGCCGGAGAGCAGGGCGTGTTGCGGGGACGCTCGCGGCTCTCCAGCGCCCTCGTAGTCGCGCAGCTTGCTTTATGTGCGGTGCTGATTACTGGAGCGGGGCTGGCTTACCGCTCGCAATATCTGATCAACCATCTCGCATTCCACTACGAGACGGACCATCTGGCGCTGGTTACCGTGGGCACGGCGGGAAGCGCGACCGATGCAGAGCAGCATGTTGCGCTGCTCGAACGCCTGCGGGAACGGTTGCGAGCGACTCCCGGCGTTCTTGCCGTTTCCTATGCGCGAATCCCGCCGTTGCGGGGCGGCGTACCGCTTGGACTGGTGAAGGGCGGCGCGGTGCTGGAGCCAATTCCGGCGGACGCGAATTCCGTGGGGCCGGATTTTCTGCGGGCGCTGGGCGTCGTGCCGTTCGAGGGGCGCGGGATCTCGGAGACGGATCGGGCGGGGACAACGCGGATCGCGGTGGTGAACCAGAATTTGGCGCGGGCGCTTTGGCCGGGGCAATCGGCGATTGGGCAGTCGTTCACGTTTGACGGTGGAAAACAGATGGCGGAGGTTGTTGGTGTGGTGCCGAATGCCACGTACACCGATCTCCAAGAAGGCGAGCGCCGGAATGTGTTCTTCCTGGCGGAGCGTCAAAGTCCCGCTCATCCCGGAGAGACGCCGCTGTACGTGCGCTGCGCGGGCAGTCTCGACCGGATTGCTCCGGCGCTTCGCGCGGCCATTCGGGAGACCGATGCGCGCGTGCCGGTGTTTAATCTGGGCGGCATGGAAGCGGATATTCGCGATCAGACCGGGCCCGTGCTCATGATTGCGACACTGCTCACGGTGTTCGCGGGCGGGGCGTTGGTGCTGGCGGCGATCGGGCTGTACGCGGTGATCGCATTCAATATGTCGCGGAGAACGAGGGATTTTGGAATTCGCATTGCGCTGGGCGCCTCCTACCGGCAGATTGTCGGGGCGGTGTTGAGAGAGGGGCTGGTGATTACGGGCATCGGGCTGGCTGCCGGGTTCGCTCTCGATGTGGCGGGTGCGAAGGCGCTCGGAAGCTTGCTGTACGGAATCAGCGGCACGGACGGCCCGACCTACCTGGGCGTGTTTGTGCTGCTGGGCACCGTTTCTTTGATCGCCTGCTACCTTCCGGCGCGGCGCGCGGCGATGGTGGATCCGATGCAGGCGTTGCGCGAGGAATAGACAGGGGTAAACGGCTCGACTACCTTGGTTGAGTGGCCGGATTCGAGCTGGTAGCGGAGTGCGCCGGGGCGCGGGCGGGGCTGCTGCACACGGCGCATGGGACCATTGAGACGCCGGTGTTCATGCCGGTCGGGACGCAGGCCACGGTCAAGGGGCTGACGCAGCGGGATCTGGCGGAGGAACTCGATGTTCGCATTCTGCTGGCGAATACCTATCACTTGTACTTGCGGCCGGGACATGAGCTGATCTGGCGGATGGGCGGGCTGCACCGGTTCATGTCTTGGCCCAGAGCGATTCTGACGGACTCGGGCGGATACCAGGTTTTCAGCCTGAGCGACCTGCGGAAAATCGACGATGGCGGGGTAACGTTCCAGTCGCACCTGGACGGGGACCGTCACGTATTCACGCCGGAATCGGTGTTGGATGTGCAGATGGCGCTGGGGAGCGACGTGATGATGGTGCTGGATGAGTGTCCCGAGTATCCGGTGAGCCACGAGTACGCGAGGGAATCGATGGAGCGGACGGTGCGGTGGGCGCGGAGGGGATTCGCGCATTACCGGGAGAACCGGGCTCAGGATGGGCCGGCGCAACAGTCGCTATTTCCGATTGTGCAGGGGTCGATGTTTGCGGACCTGCGGCGGGTGTGCGCCGAGCAGCTTGGCGAACTGGAAGCGGACGGGTACGCGAT
This sequence comes from Bryobacteraceae bacterium, assembly GCA_030041035.1. Taxonomy (GTDB): domain Bacteria; phylum Acidobacteriota; class Terriglobia; order Bryobacterales; family Bryobacteraceae; genus QHXW01. The sequence goes on from JASHOO010000529.1 coordinate 6,925, forward strand.
CGGTGGCTTGTCGGTGGGGGAACCGCGGCCGCTGAGTTTCGAGATGGTAGAGGCGACTGAGCCGTTTTTGCCGCGGGCACGGCCGCGCTACGCGATGGGTGTGGGGATGGCGGAGGAACTGGCCGAGTACGTGGCGCGGGGTGTGGACATGATGGACTGCGTGCTGCCATCGAGGAACGCGAGGAACGGGTACCTGTTCACATCGCAGGGGAGGGTAATCATCAAGCACACGAGATACAAGGACGACGCGCGGCCGATCGATGAAAACTGCGGTTGTTACACTTGCCGAAACTACAGCCGGGCGTACCTACGTCATCTGTATCAGGCCGGGGAAATGCTGTACGGGGTTTTGGCCACCCGGCACAACCTCCGGCGGTACCTTGACATCATGCGTGAGATCAGGCACGCTATCTTACTGGGCCAATTCCCCGAATACTTAAAAACTGTCCGGGCGGTACCGGTCGACGTAGAATAATCCACATCTGGTTTTACCCGTGTATCTGAATCTGTTCCTGTTACAGCAGACGCCTAACTCGCTGGTGGGCTTTCTGCCGATTCTGCTGATCTTCGCGATTTTCTATTTCCTCCTGTTCCTCCCCATGCAGCGCCAGAAGAAACAGCAGAAGAAGATGCTGGCGGAACTCCAAAACGGGAACGTGGTGCTGACGAGCGGGGGCATCGTAGGGACGATCGTGGCCATCGACAAGGCGGATGATACGCTGGTGCTACGGGTGAAACCGGATAACGTCAAACTGCAAGTGGCACGCAGCGCGGTTTCGAACCTGGTGCCGCAGGAAGTGAAGAAGTAGGGCAGGCGGGAAATGCGAAAGAATCTCAACACAAAAACGATTGTGATTATCGTCACGATCCTGGTGTGTATTTACGGCATCATCGGAATTCCGAGGTCCGCGGCGCAGTTAAAGGCCAATATTGTGGATAATATCCGGCTGGGACTGGATTTGAAGGGGGGAAGCCGCCTGGTGCTGCAAGTACAGGTGCAGGACGCAGCCAAGGCGGAAGCTCAGCAGACCATCGAGCGGCTGAAGGATGCTTTGCGTAAGGCGAACGTCGATTTCGCCTCGATGGACACCAACGATCCTACGACGCCGGAGACGGCGGACACGATTCAGATCACGGTCAAAGGGATACCGTTGGATAAATCCACGGCGTTCCGCAACCTGGTGGCGGACCAGTTCTCACCTTGGATCCTGACGGCCACGAACGCGACCGATTACCGGATGAACATGCGGCCGACCGACATGCTGGCGCTGAAGCGCGACACGGTGGAAAGGACGCAACAGACCATCGAAAACCGGGTGAACCAACTCGGCCTCACCGAGCCGATTGTGCAGTTGGAGGGGCGCGCCGAAGCCGACTACCGGATCGTGGTGCAGTTGCCGAGCGTGGAAGATCCGGCGCGGGTGAGGGAGATCATCGGGACGGCGGCGGTGCTGGAAATCTCAGAAGTGAAAGACGGTCCGTTCGCGACGCAGGATGACGCGCTCTCCAAGCACGGGGGCGTACTGCCGATCAACACGAAGCTGGTGCAGATGTTACCGCGGGGCAGCGAAGGGCCGATGTGGTACCTGGTGAGCCGCAGTTCGGTGATTACCGGACGCGACGTACGCAACGCGCGAGCGGGCATGGATGAGTTTCGCAAGTGGGAAACGGACTTTTCGCTCTCGCAGGACGGCGGCAGGAAGTTCGAGCGGTTCACGGAGGCGAATATCGGCAACAAGCTGGCGGTGATTCTGGACAACCGGATCCGCAGCGTGGCTACCATCGAAAGCCGGATCAGCGATCAGGGGCGCATCAACAACATCGGGAGCGAGCAGGAGGCGTCGGATCTGGCGCTGGTATTGCGGTCGGGCTCGCTGCCGGCAGGCATCGTGTACCTGGACGAGCGATCGGTGGGGGCGTCGCTGGGGTCGGATTCGATTCGCGAGGGGATCATTGCGGCCATCTCGGGACTGCTGGCGGTGATTATCGTCATGCTGGTGTACTACAGACGGGCTGGTATTAACGCGGTGCTGGCTCTAGTACTAAACACGGTTTTGCTGATTGCGGCGCTTTCGTACTTCCACGCGGTGCTGACGCTACCGGGTATCGCCGGGGTGATCCTGACGATTGGTATGGCGGTGGATTCGAACGTGCTGATTTTCGAGCGGATACGGGAGGAATTGCGGGCGGGGAAGGCCATCGTTTCAGCGGTGGATGCTGGGTTCGGCAAGGCCTGGTGGACGATT
>JASHOO010000060.1 GCA_030041035.1 Bryobacteraceae bacterium
CCCATCACCGGCCTCGACCGGTTTCGCGATCTCGATAAACGCCGTCGCTCCGCCATCACCGAGGCCGAGGAGCTGAAGGCGCGCCGCAACACCGAAAGCGCCGAGATCGCCAAATTGCGTAAAGCGGGAACGGACACGACCGATCGCCAGCAGCAGGTCCGCGAAATCGGCAATCAGATAGCCGCCCTCGACGAGCAGATCAAATCCCTTGACGACCAGTTCCGCGAGCTGCTCGCCGGCATCCCGAATTTGCCCCACGAGTCCGTGCCCATCGGCACCAGCGCCGAGGACAACGTCGAGGTGCGCCGCTCGGGCGAGCCGCCTCGGTTCGATTTCGAGCCCAAAGCCCACTGGGATCTCGGACCCGAACTCGGCATCCTGGATCTCGAGCGCGCCGCCAAGATCACCGGCGCGCGCTTCGCCGTCTACTGGGGGATTGGCGCACGCCTCGAGCGCGCCCTGATCAATTTCATGCTCGACGTGCACACCCGCGAGCACGGCTACACCGAGGTTCTGCCGCCGTTTATGGTGAATTCCGCCAGTCTCTTCGGCACCGGCAATTTGCCCAAGTTCGGCGACGACCTGTTCAAATGTGAGAAACATGACTTCTGGCTGATCCCGACCGCCGAAGTGCCGGTCACCAATCTCTATCGCGACGAGACCCTCGATCCCGAGCGGCTCCCCATCAGCCTCTGCGCCTACACGCCCTGTTTCCGCAGCGAAGCCGGTTCCTACGGCCGCGACGTCCGCGGTATCATCCGCCAGCACCAGTTCCAGAAAGTGGAGCTCGTCAAGTTCACGCGCCCGGAAGAAAGCTACGATCAGCTCGAAAAACTCACCGCAGACGCTGAAGACATCCTGAAGCGCCTGGGCCTGCCGTTCCGCACCGTCGTGCTTTGCACCGGTGACATGAGCTTTTCTTCCGCCAAGACCTACGATCTGGAAGTCTGGCTTCCCGGCCAGAACGGCTACAAGGAAATCTCATCCTGCTCCAATTTCGAAGCCTTCCAGGCCCGCCGCGCCGGCATTCGCTACAAGGGTCCGAAAAGCAAAGCCGATTTCGTCCACACCCTGAACGGCAGCGGATTGGCCATCGGCCGCACCTGGGTGGCCATCGTCGAGAATTATCAGCAGAAGGATGGCAGCGTGATCATTCCCGAAGCGCTGCGCCCCTACCTGGGAGCCGAGCGCGTCGTAAAGCAGGAATTGCGGTGACCTACTCGCTGTTCTTCGCGAACCGCCGGAAAAAGCTGTCCTGATTCCACGCCGGCCGCTCGTCCTGGTTCGCCACCGCTTCCGCCAGCTTCATCGTGAGCTCGTTGAAATCCGCCGCGGCTTTCAAATCTACCGGCTGATGAATGTCGTCGGATGGCGCGTGATACCGCTCCGTCAGCCACTGCCTGGCAATGGCCGCTTCCGGCGACCCTTTCTCGTACCCCACACTGTACATGAGCGATGGCACGCCGTGCCGGATAAAGTTGTACTGATCGCTGCGTATGAAAATGTTGCGCTGCGGCTCCGGGTCTCCCTGGACCCGGATGCCCATGGTCTCGGCTACCGCGCGTATCTGCCTGCCGAGATCCGACTCGTCCAGTCCGAACACCGTCAGGATGCGCAGCGGAAACAGCGGCAGAAACATGTCCACATTCACATCCGCCACCAGCTCGTTCGGCTTTACCGTTGGATGCGCGGCAAAATATTTCGATCCCAGCAGTCCTTTCTCTTCCCCGGCCACGATTACGAAAAGCAAGGAACGCCGTAGCTTCGGATTCGTCTGGTGAAGCTGCTCCGCAATATCCAGCAGCGTCGCCACTCCTGAGGCGTTATCCATCGCGCCATTGTAGATTTTGTCTCCGTTGATCGGCTCCCCGATGCCCAGGTGGTCCAGGTGCGCCGAAAGCACTACGTACTCGCTCTTGAGCTTGGGATCCGTTCCCGGCAGATCCGCGATCACGTTGGGAGACTCCACCAGCGCACGCTTCACCGCAACTTTGGCTCGCAGCGTGGCCACCAGTGGGAAATGCGGAAGCGGCTTACGCTCTTTCGCCAGCGCGAGAATCTCCTCGGCTGAATGGCCCGATCCCGCCAGCCATTTGTCGAGGTGTGCGGGATTGATCGCCACCCCCAGTTTCAGCCCGAACGACTCATCCAGGTCCGCATAGTCGAGCGACATGGCCGGCTGAAACCGCGACAGCGCCACGCGCGCCCACGGCACATCCATGGCAATCGGGTTGAATACCGTGGCTGTGCCCACAACGCCCGCCCGCGCCAGAAACTTCCCGCGCTCGCCGGCAGATTGATAGTGCGAACTCAAGGGGCCCGGAATGGACGCCGGTCCGCCATTCACGTACACGGCGATTTTCCCCCGCAAATCCAGCCCGTCCAGATCGTTGTACTGCATCTCCGGCACCGTCAGCCCGTATCCCACAAATACCAGCGGGGCCTCCACCGATTTCGCCGGATCGACGCGCATACTGATGAACCCATCCTCGCCCAGCGCCAGTGGCTCTTCTTTGCCGTCGCGCACCAGGGCCAGGCTTGAGTTCTGCTCGATGATCTCGCGCGACTTGAATTTGACGGGCTGAAAATAACCCTCCGTGCCCGCCCGAAGCAATCCCGCTCGCTCGAACTCACCGGAAACGTAGTTCGCCGCCTTGCGGTAGCCTTCGCTCCCTGTGTTCCGGCCTTCGAGATTGTCATCGGCCAGATACAGAATGTGCGACCACCAGCGCTGGCCCTCCTGCGACGCATCGCCCGCGAGCGCCGCCAGTGCCAACAGAAACCCCGTCCAGCGCAACATTTTCATTTCTTTTCCTTCGCCTGTTTGTATTCGTCGCGAATCGCCTGCATCTGCCGCGCGTGGCTTTCCGTGTGGTCGGCGAACAAGTTCAGCAACTGCCGCAAACTCAGTGGACCGCGCTCGGAATGCATGCCTGTTCTCTCGAACGTCGAGTCCGGCAGCGCCTTCAGCAGCTCGTAATTCTCCCCACGCAACCGCCGAAAGCTCTCGAGCGACTGCTTCGGAAGCCGGCGCGCGTAGTCCAGGTTCCGCGCCCACGCCTCTTGATCGAACGCGATCAGCCGCGGGTTGTCCTCGGCAATCACCAGCCGCAGCCGCGTCGCGGCCACCAGCTCCGTATCCGCCAGGTGCGCCGTAAGCTGCCGAATACTCCACTTTCCTGGAGCCGTAGTGAAATCGATCTCGTCCCCATGGACGCCTGTGAGCACCACTGCCAGCAGCTCCGCGCCGCGCCGAAATCTTTCTAATGTGTCCACCAGATCGCTCATATGCTCCCACCCAATGCGCAGGCGGCCGGGCACGCCCGGCCTAATAATAATCCGCGCAGCTCATGTAATACCCGCATTTTTCACAGATGAGCTTGCATTTGTACGCGGCGAGCCGTGTGGAGCACACCGGGCAGAACCACATCGGCTCTTCCGGCAACGAGGCCTCCTCGTTCCCTAACTCCCGCTCGCGGGGCTCCGAATTCTCCATTGGAACAGCGCTATTATACGCTCCAGACCTTACGCCCGCCCACGTACGTTGCTTTCACCAGGATGGCCTTGCGCTGCGCATCGTAATCAAACAGCACGAAATCCGCGCGATCACCCGCCGCGAGCCCCCGTTCGCGTCCCGGCACGCCTCCCGCGCGCGCTGCGTTCACCGTCGCCAGCCGCACCGCATCCGCCAAGCTCAGCTCGCCCAGGCGCATCAGATTTTCCACACCGCGATCCATCCGTAGCGCCGATCCCGCCAGCCGTTCCTGTCCCGCCAGCACCACGCGGTTATCCGGCGTCAAGTCCACTTCCTGCTCACCCAGCCGGTACCGTCCCGGCTTCGATCCCGCCGGCGAGCTCGCATCCGTTACCAGCACCGCCCGCTCCACCCCTTTGGCCCGCAGCGCCACTTTCAGAAAGGAAGCCGGCAGGTGAATCCCGTCCACGATGAAGCTCGCCCGCAGCCGGTCCTCGGCGAGCTGCTCCCAAATGTAGTTGGGATGGCGCTTCATCACCGCATGCGCGCCGTTCCCCAGGTGCGTCGACATCGTAGCCCCCGCACTCACAGCATCGGCTATGTGCCGCGCCTCCGCGTTAGTGTGTCCGATGCTGACCGCCACTTTCCGCGCCCTCAGCGCCTCGATGTACCGTGGCGCCTCCGGCCACTCCGGCGCGATCGTTACCAGCCGGATTTGTCCCGCCGCTGCATCCTGCCACCGGCAAAACTCATTAACGTCCGGCGGCCGCACCCAGCGCTTGGGATGTGCGCCCCGCGGCCCCTCTTCGGGCGAAATGTGCGG
>JASHOO010000061.1 GCA_030041035.1 Bryobacteraceae bacterium
GGGCGTGCGTTTCAGTTTAAGGATCATGCTGAAGCGCCGCTCCGGTTGATCGCTGCCAGTCCGGACTCAACTGCGGCCGGAAACAGCCGGCTGAGAGCGACCAGCACCCAACCGATGCGCGGTACCACGACCGTACGTGCCTCGCGCTCCACACCGCGCGCCACGGCTTCCGCACACTCCTCCGCGCTGATGGCGAAACGCCGGCCTTTGGCAATGGGCTTGGGCGGCCGGTCGCCCAGCGCGTGCGCTTGAAATGCTGTCTCCACGTATCCCGGACAGACAACCATGAGGTGAATGCCGTCTTGCTTCAGCTCCGAGCGCAGGCCGTCGGTGAGCGATCCCAACGCAAACTTGGAAACGGAATACAACGTAAACCAGGGCAGGGTCACCTTTCCGGCGATGGAGCTGATGTTCACGATCGCCCCACGCTTCCGCTCCCGCATATAGGGCACCACCTGTTGCGCTAGCGCCAAAGGCGCAAAGAGATTCAGTTCGAGCAGACGGCGCGCATCGGTCAGGGAAGCCTTCCAAGCCGGCGCGTATAACCCTATGCCGGCGTTGTTGACCAGGATATCGATGCCGCCGAACTGCTCCACCGTGCGCTCCACCACGCTCTGGCGCACGGGTTCGCTGGTGATGTCTCCGGCCGTCCGCAGCGTGCCGGGCCCGCCCACTGCGCCGAGTTTTTCGGCGTTGCGGGCTACAATCGACAAACGCGCGCCACGCGCCTCGAACCTCCGGGCGCACGCCGCCCCAATGCCCTCTGAAGCTCCCGTAATCAGCGCCACTTTGCCCTGGATCTGCATTTGTCACACGACACGGCCAAGCCACGCCGCCACGCGACCAAGAAAATTCCGCCCCGAAACGCAATAATAGTACCATGCAGCCGGCTCTCCTGCCCTTGTTCCCGCTGCGTGTGGTTGTCTTCCCGCGCATTTCGCTGCCGCTGCATATTTTCGAAGAGCGGTACAAGGAAATGATCGGTGAGGCCATTCAGAGGGCCTCGGAATTCGGCATCGTTTTGGCGAAAGAGGACGGCATCGTGAACGCCGGTTGTACCGTCGTGGTCGAAAAGGTGCTCAAGAATTACGCCGACGGTCGCATGGACATTCTCACCCGTGGAGTGCGGCGGTTCGAAATTCTCGGTCTCAACGAAGACAAATCATATCTGCGCGGGGAGGTTGAGTTTTTCGACGATGATGAACCGGGTCCCGGGCCGGCCGATTTGCGCGAAAAGGCCCTTGCGCAGTATCGCGGCCTTGCGGAGACAGGCGAATTGCGCTCTGGCGAGCCCGTGCTGTCCGACCCGCAGCTCAGTTTTCAGCTTGCGCAGGCGGTGCAGGATCTGGACTTCCTGAGCCTGCTGCTGCGCAACCGCTCCGAGCCGCAGCGCCTCAAACAGCTGGCGGATTACCTGGCACGCCTGGCCCCCAAGCTCCGCGAGGCTTCGCGCATGCGCAAAATGGCACCGCTCAACGGGCACAGCTCAGCTCCTCCGGGAATTTCAGGATAATGTTCAGCGCCGCCACTGCCGCGCCGCTGACCCGCTCCGGTCCCAGGGCATTACCGATCGTCATTTCGGTTCTGGTACACGCCGTTGTTTTGGGCTTCGTCCACTTCAGCCCGCGCGCCGCCGTGCCGCGCCAGCCGCGGTCGCTCTATGATGCCGTCATCCGGCCGCATGAACACGAACTCGTGTGGTACAGCTTCAACCGGAAACTGCCGGAAGTGTCACCGCGAGTAAGCCACAATTCCCCGCCGCACTCTACCGAACTCGAAGCGCGCGAACAGACCATCATTTCCAACGCAGAGCAAGCCGACCGCGGCAGGCAGATGATCTGGCGTCCCGCGCCGAAGATCAGGCCGCAGGCGGAGATTGTCTCGCCTAACATTCTGGCGTTTCAGCGGCCTCTACTCCCGCCGCCCCCGCCCGGCCCGCCGCCGAAGCTGTTTATTCCACCGCCAGCCCTGCGAAAGTTTCAGCCGCCGGCGGTGCTCCCCCTCGCTCCGCCGCCTGTACAGGCGCGAATTACACCGAGGCCCAACCCACTGCTCATGGCCGATCTTTCGGCTGCCCTCGCGAAACGCCCCAAGGCCCGTGATTTTGTTCCGCCTGTGGTGCGCCCCGAAAAGCGCACGGCTCCGGTCGCTCTTCCCGATGCTCCCGGCATCGCCACCTCGCTTCGCTCCGGTCGTGTGCCGCTGCTGGCCGAGAACATGGCCGCTCCACTGGCGAACAAACCATCGCTGCGGCAGTTCATCCCGCCTCCCACACCCGGCCGTCCGGTTCCTTCACCCGCGCCGCTCCCGGATGCCCCCAAGCTTGCCACGCGGCTCGCTTCGGCCATCGTTCCAAACAATGCAGCACTGCCAAACGCTTCCGCGGCGGCGCTCGCGAGCAAGCCGGAACCGCGCAAATTCGTTCCACCTCCTACGGACAGGAACGCGGCCGCTGCAGGCAATGTCCCTCCGCCCATCGAAGACGCCCCGTCCCTGGACCTCGCCGGCCTGCCGTCCGCCAGTGTCAACGTCGCCATCGTCGGCTTGCACCCTGCACCTGAATTGAAAGCGGCTTTGCCGGAGGCGTCGCACGATGCCAGATTTTCCGCCGGTCCGATTGGGGACGGAAACCTAAGTGCGGCCGACCCCACGGCTCATTCAGCTCTCTCTGTGCCGGGATTGACCGTGCACGGCAGCCTGCCTCATTCTGCTGGCGATTCCCTGCTTCTGACCCGCGTTGCCCCCACGTCCCGCGAGATGCTCGAAGCGGCCATGAAAGCCGCGGGCGGCGCGCCGCGCTCGGACCAACTGCTCGCCGAGATTCGCCTGGCTCCCCCTCCCGATTCTGAATTCAATGGTAGGGATGTTTACACGCTTGCCGTACAAATGCCGAATATCAGTAGCTACGTGGGGAGCTGGATTATGTGGTTTGCCGACCGCGAACATACTCCGGGCGGCAGCCAGGGCCTCCACCCGCCCGTACCGTTGCACAAGGTCGATCCCAAATACTTGCCCGCGGCGATTGCCGAGCACGTTGAAGGCAAAGTGCAAATTGCCGGCGTCGTCCGCACCAATGGCCGCGTTGACCTGTTGCGCATATTGAAAAGTGTGGATCCGCGTCTGGATCGCTGCGCCGAAGAAGCCTTGTTGAAATGGGAGTTTGTCCCCGCAGAGCGGAACGGCGTCCCGGTGGAGGTGGACCTGGTGGCGGAGATCCCGTTTTTGCTGGCTCCGCAAGCCAAACGATGATGCGCGCCGACACTCGCCAGCACCTACTGATCGATGCTGACGACACGCTTTGGGAGAACAACATCTACTTTGAGCAGGCCTTCGATGAATTCGTCGACTATCTCGGTCATTCGTCGATGAGTCCGGCCGAGATTCGCGCCGTGCTCGACGAAATTGAGGTCGCCAACATCAAGATTCACGGCTACGGTGCCGCCAACTTTGCCCGCAACCTGGCGCAGTGTTTCGAGCATCTGGCTGAGCGCGAAATTCGTGGCGAGGATTTGCGCGTGGTCAGGTCGTTCGCCGAGCGCATCCTCGAGCATCCCCTGGAGCTGATCGAAGGCGTCGAAGAGACCCTCGTCTATCT
>JASHOO010000530.1 GCA_030041035.1 Bryobacteraceae bacterium
GGCGTGCTGGGCGGCGAAGTCAAAGACGTCCTGCTGCTCGACGTCACCCCGCTCTCGCTGGGCATCGAAACGCTCGGCGGCGTGTTTACCAAGCTGATTGACCGCAACACCACCATCCCAACCCGCAAGAGCGAGGTTTTTTCGACCGCGGCCGACAGCCAGACCTCGGTCGAGATCAAGGTTTACCAGGGCGAGCGCACCATGGCGAAGGATAACCGGCTGCTCGGCGTGTTCCAACTGGTGGGCATTCCGCCCGCTCCGCGCGGGATCCCGCAGATCGAAGTGACGTTCGACATCGACGCCAACGGCATCCTGAACGTCACGGCGAAGGACCGTGCCACCAACAACGAGCAGAAGATCACCATCACGTCGTCTTCCGGCCTGTCGAAAGATGAAGTCGAGAAGATGGCCAAGGACGCCGAATCGCACAGCGCCGAGGACCGCAAGCAGCGCGACCAGATCGAAGCGCGCAACCGCGCCGACGCCATGGTCTACAACGTGGAGAAGACACTTAAGGAGCATCGCTCCAAGATCAGCGACTCCGAAGCCAAGGATATCGAAGCCGCCATCGAAGCCACCAAGAAAGCCATGGGCGAGAACGATGCCGACAAACTCAACGCCGCCACCGACAAGCTGACCCAGGCGAGCCACAAACTGGCCGAAGCCATGTACAAAGCCTCCAGCCAGCCCGGAACAGGCGGTGCTGCACCCGGCGCTGATGGCTCATCCGGCGGCACTCAGGACGGCGGACAGCAGAAACCCAAGGATGACGTCGTGGACGCCGAGTTCGTCGACGTCGATCCGAAGGACAAGAAGTAAAGCAGGTGCCAGGTGTTAGGTGCCAGGTGTCAGCGCGCGTTACTGGCACCTGACACCTAACATGGGAGCTTTGAGATGAATCACTATCAAGTGCTCGGCGTTCCGGCAACCGCGTCAAGCGCCGAGATCAAGAACGCATATCTGGTCAGGGCGCGTAAGTGCCACCCGGACCGGAATCCGGGCGACAAAGCGGCCAAAGAGCAGTTCAAGACAATTCAGGAGGCCTACGACGTTCTGAGCCATCCCAAGAAGCGGCAGATGTACGACTGCTCAGTCGCAGCGCAAGAGGCGGAGCTAGAGTTGGTCCGAGCGCGGGCGTATGCGGAACAGGCAGACCTGAAGGCTGCTATGAGAGACCGACCCGCGAGGACGGGTTTCTACCAGTACGGGACGTTTATGGGGTAATGACTGAGGGTGTCCGCTGCCAGGTGTCAGCCCACTCTGCTGGCACCTGAAACCTGGCACCTGAAACCTTTTTTATGAACACCCCCAAGCACGACTACTACGAAACGCTCGGAGTTGCCAAGAACGCCTCCGAAGACGACATCAAGAAGTCGTACCGGAAACTCGCGCGCAAATTCCATCCCGACCTGAATCCCGGCGATAAAGCCGCCGAGGAGCGCTTCAAGAACGTGCAGGAAGCCTACGACGTTCTGAGCGATCCCAAGAAGCGGCAGATGTACGATCAGGTCGGCTTCTATTCCGAGAACGGCTTCCCCGGAGGAGCACCTCCGGGTGCGGGCGAGCCGCCGCACGGCATGGATTTCGGCGGCTTCGATTTCTCCGATTACTTCACCACGCAGTCCAGCGCCGGCCGCGGCCAGCCGCGCGGCACTACCGGCGGCGGTGGTGGTTTCTCGGATCTGTTCTCGCACCTGTTCCGCCGCGGCGAAGAGGAACGCCCCGAGCAGCCTGAGAAAGGCGCCGACCTCGAATACGCACTCAACATCGATTTCTGGCAGGCCATCCGCGGCACCCAGGCCAAGCTCAACATCACGCGCCACGAAGTCTGCCCGACCTGCAATGGCACCGGCGAGGCCCCCGGCGCGAGCGTGACCTGCCCGCAATGCAACGGCACCGGCCAGGTTTCGCAAATGGCCGGTGCCATGAAGTTCAATCTCACCTGCCCGCGCTGCGGCGGGAAAGGCAAATTGCAGAACGCGTGCCCCACCTGCCACGGCGATGGCCGCATCGCACGCACCGAAACGGTTACGGTCAACATCCCTGCCGGTGCGCAAAACGGATCCCGTCTGCGGGTTCCCGGCAAAGGCAACGCCGGCAAATTCGGCGCGCCGCCGGGCGATCTCTACATCACCACGCGCGTCGAAGAGCATCCGTTCTTCAAGCGCGACGGTGATAACATCGAGATCCGCGTACCCGTCACCGTCTCCGAAGCCGGCTTGGGCGCCAAGATCGAAGTGCCCACCATCGACGGCCGCACGCTGCTCAAGATCCCGCCGGGTACGCAAAACGGCCAGAAATTCCGCCTCCGTGAAAAAGGCGTCTTCAACGCGCGCAAGAACCAGCGCGGCGATCAGATCGTCGAAGTTTCCGTCCAGGTGCCGCAGGTACACGACGAGCGCACCAAGGAAATCCTGCGCGAGCTCGGGAAATTGCATCCCGAAGATCCGCGCCAGGAAATCTGGGAGAAGGTGTAGCTATGGACGACGAACTAGACGCTAACGCACTCACAGACGAGGACCTCGCTCGCGAAGAGGAACGGATCTTCGCGAAGTACAACGAACCGTTCCAGCCGCGGGAATACCGGCCGGCGTTCTACCTGCCGCAATCCGACGGGTGGTACGTGGACGCTCTCTATCCCGATGGCTACTACGGCGCCGCCAAGGTCGTGTTGGAAGGCATAGCGACGGGCTCTCTGAGCGGGAGCATCGAGGGAGTGGCTGCCGTCTTTTTGGTGCGCCATTATCTGGAGCTTGCAATTAAGTACGTCCTTTTCCATTCCCGGTGGCTAAAAGACGAAAGGCATAACGCTACCGAGATCGACCCAGTCGGGAAGGGCCACCCGTTGCTAGTTCTGTGGGGCAGGCTGACAGAAGAACTGCGGGAAAGATTGTCTTCGGTCTTGGCCGTTGGCTTCGATCTAGATTTCGTTGGCGAGCTTGTCAAAGAGCTCGATGGCGTTGATCGGAGTGGTACTCGATTCCGATACCCCGGAGAACAACTCCCCGTCATACGCCGATCACACAACAGTTTGAGGATCGATTTCGATGTATTGCTGTCCAACCTGAAACGGGTTCACGACGTTCTCGATACACTCGACGGGTATCTGATCGAAACACATGGACAGAACGAGGACTGGGAGGACGAACTCAAAGACCTAGTTTGAAGTGCTGGGGTTGAGGTTCTAGCCATGGCAAAGCGCCGCTCCAAAGCCGCCTACATGATCTCGGCCGTGGCCGAGCAGTACGAGATCCATCCGCAGACTCTGCGCCTCTACGAACGCGAGGGCCTGTTGCTGCCCTCGCGCAGCGAAGGCAACACGCGTCTCTACACGGATGGTGATCTCGAGCGCCTCGAGGTCATCCTGCACCTCACGCGCGATCTCGGCGTCAACCTCGCCGGCGTCGAGATTATTCTGAACATGCGCGAGAAAATGTCCGAGATGCAGCGCCAGATGGAAAGCTTCGTCTCCGGCCTCAACCGCGAATTCGCGCTGCACCGCGACGCGGAGCCCGAGTCAAAGAACGCGCTGGTCCCGGTAGTGCAGGTGAGCGGAAGGCGGAGGGCGTAGGTTTCAGGTTTCAGGTGTCAGGTTTTAGGCGCCCAGCCCAGAAGAGCACGCCCCCAGGCGCACACGCAGGTTGCTGACACCTAACACCTGGAACCTAGAACCTGCCTTACCTGACACCTGAAACCTGTTCTACACTCTTCCCATGCGCACCCTTGTCCTCCTCGCCGCTCTCTGCCCTCTCCTGGCCGCGGCGCCGGTCAAAATCGAAACCGGTCTCCTCGAAGGCGTCCTCAATTCCGATGGCTCCGTCCGCATCTTCAAAGGCGTTCCTTTCGCCGCGCCACCGACAGGCGATCACCGGTGGCGAGCACCCGAGCCCGCCGAGCCCTGGAGCGGCGTCCGGAAGGCCGATGAATTCGGCTCCGCCTGCGCGCAGAACAAAGTGTTCGGCGATATCGTCCCACGCGGCAAGCCCATGAGCGAAGACTGCCTCTCGCTCGTCATCTGGATGCCCGCCAAACCCGCGTCCGATCGCCTGCCCGTTTATCTCTGGTTCTATGGCGGCGGCTTCGCTGCCGGCTCGAGCGACGAGCCGCGCTACGACGGAGAAAGCTTCGCCCGCCACGGCATCGTCGTCGTCAACGCCAACTACCGCCTCGGCGTGTTCGGCTACCTCGCGCACCCCGATCTCACGCGGGAATCGCCGCATCACGCTTCCGGCAACTACGGCCTGCTCGACCAGGTCGCCGCGCTCCATTGGGTCCGCAAGAACATTGCGGCATTCGGCGGCGATCCCAATAAAGTTACCATCGGCGGCGAATCGGCCGGGTCGCTGTCGGTGAGCGCGCTCATGGCTTCCCCGCTTTCTCGGGATCTGTTCCAGCAGGCCATCGGAGAAAGCGGCGCATTCTTCGGCAAACTGAACAGCAGCGGTCACACGCCGCTGGCCGAGGCTGAGAAGCAAGGCACGGAGTTTGCGGAATCGATAGGAGCGAAATCACTCGCCGACCTGCGCGCTAAATCCACCGCCGAACTGCTCGCCGCGGCCATGAAGAAGAGTGGCGGCTTCGCATTCTGGCCCATCGTCGACGGTTACTTCCTGCCCTCCGACGTCCCCTCCATCTTCGCCAGGCGCGAGCAGGCACAAGTTCCGATTCTGGCCGGCTGGAACGCCGACGAGATCCGCATGTCCGTCATGTTGGCGAAGGAAAAACCGGACGCGAAGAACTTCTCTGACCGCCTGCGTCAGCAATTCAAGGACAAAGCGGATGCTGCAGCGAGAGTCTATCCGGCATCGACCGACGAAGAAGCCCTTCGCTCCGCCGGCGATCTCGCGAGCGACCTCTTCATCGTCTACGGCACCTGGAAATGGATCGACGTGCAGGCGAATACCGGTAAGCCCGTCTACCGCTACCAGTTCGATAAGGCCGTTCCGATCCCCGAAGCGGCCAAAGCTACCGGCCTCAAAACCTTCGGCGCCCCCCACGCCGCCGAGCTCGAATACGTCTTCCGCATGCTCGATTCGAAGAAAGCCGACTGGCAGCCCGAAGACTACAAAGTCGCCGAAACCATGAACGCCTACTGGGCGAACTTCATCAAAACCGGCGACCCCAACGGTCCCGGCCTGGCCGAATGGCCGAGCTTCACCAAGACCCGCGAGGTGATGCACATCGACACCAGCAGCCGCGCGCAGCCCGAGCAGCATCGCGACCGCTACGAATTTCTGGAGACAGTGGAGAACTAGGTGCCAGGTGCTAGGTGTCAGCAGGCGCACAATGCACCTAGGCGCAGCCCCAGGTGGCTAACACCTGAAACCTAGCACCTAACACCTGTCTTTTTACTTCACCGTCAAGCCGAACGTCGTCGAGTGCGTGATTCCGCCGCCCGTCGCGGTCAGCGTGAGGGTCGCGGATCCCGCCGGCGCATTCGACGCCGCGGCCAGCTTGATCGTGAGGTCATAGACGCCCGCCGCCGGGCTCGTGACCGGCGAGAAACTGACCGTCACCCCGGACGGAATTCCGCTGACCGTCAATTCGACCGGAGCGGTGAAACCCGCCGTTTCGCTCAGGGTGAAGCCGAAACTGGTGGTCGCGCCGGGCACAACCGTCGCCGACGTTGGGCTCTCACTCAGCGTGAAATTGGGCGGAGCCGTCACCGCCAGGGTCACCGTCAGGCTCTTGGTCACCCCGCCTCCCGCGGCGGTAATGGTGACCGCGTGGCTGCCCGTGGCTGCGGTGGAAGTGGCCCATAAAGTCAGGACGCTCGAGCCCGATCCCGGCGCCGCGAAAGACGACTCCGAGAAGCTGGCCGTGACTCCGCTCGGCAAGCCGCTCACGCTCAACGCCACGGCGGCGTCGAAGCCGTTGGTCCCGCTGACCGTTACAGTATCGGGCGCTGTGCCTCCCTGGGCCAGGCTGACCGAGCCTGCGCCGGCCGCGAGCGTGAAGCTGGGCGGCGGCGCCACCGTGACCGACAACGTCAGCGTGCCCGTCAACCCGCCGCCCGTCGCCGTAATCCGGACGCTATACGTGCCCGGCGCCGTCTGCGTGCTGGCGCTCACCGTCAGCGTGCCCGTGCCGGAACCCGGCGCCGCGAAACTCGCCGGAGAAAAGCTCACCGTCATGCCGCTCGGCTGGCCTGAGGCCGAGAACGCGATCTTGGAACTGAAGCCTCCACCCACCATGACGCTCAGGCCCGTGCTCGCGCTGGCTCCTTGCAGCACGGTCATCGAGCTCGTGGTGCTCGAAAGGGTAAAGCTGGGCTGCGCCGTCACCGTCAGGCTCAACGGCAGCGACTGAGTGACGCCGGCGCCCGTCGCCGAAACTTCTAGAGGATAAGTGCCCGTCGCCGTCTGCGAATTGGCACTGAGGGTCAGCGTACTCGTGCCCGATCCGGGTGCGGCAAAACTCGCCGGCGCCGCCACCGCCGTCACTCCCGCCGGCAGCCCCGCCACTGACAAAGCTACCGGAGCGCTGAAGGCGCCCGAGAGCGTCACCGTCGCCTGGACCGAACCCGATCCGCCCTGCTTCACGCTCACCGATCCGCTCGCGAGCCGCAGCGCGAAGCTACCCGGCTGCGTCACGATCAGCGTCAGGGTGGCGTTTTGCGTAATGCCGCCGCCCGCGGCCGTAATCTCGATGGGATAGCTGCCCGGCGCTACTTGCAGCCCCACGCTCAGCGAGAGCGTATTCATGCCCGCACCCGGCGCTGCCAGGACCGCGTAACCCGGCGTCACCGTCACTCCGGCAGGCTGGCCGGAAACCGTCAGCGTCACCGTGGAATTGAATCCGCTCGAGATCGCGACCGTCTCCACAACCGAACCCGATCCGCCCTGCGCGACCGTCACCGAAGGAGTGCTCAACGTCAGCGTGAAACTGGCCGCCGGCGCGACCGTCAGGGTGAACGACGCGTTTTGCGTCACGCCGCCGCCCGTGGCCGTCACCGTGACGGGATAGCTGCCCGCTGCCGCCTGCGCACCGGCGCTGATTAACAGCGTGCTCGAACCCGAACCCGGCGCGGCGAAACTCGACGGCGTGGCCGACGCCGTGACTCCGGCGGGCAAACCTGAAACCGAGAGCGCCACGCCGGCGCTGAAACCACCGGCCACGCTCACCGTCGCCTGATCAGAGGCTGCTCCGCCCGGCTTCACACTCACCGATCCGCTCGTCAACGTCAGGGTGAAACTTCCCGGTGGTGTCACGGTCAGCGTGAGAGATGCATTCTCGGTGAGGCTGCCACCCGCTGCCGTGATTTCCACCGGATAGCTACCCGCCGCCACTTGTGATCCCACGCTCAGCGAGAGCGTGCTCGTGCCCGAGCCCGGCGAGGTCAAAGTCGCCGGCGAGAAACTCGCCGTCACCCCTGCCGGCAGACCCGTGGCCGAGAGCGCCACCGCCGCGCTGAATCCGCCCGAAACGCCCACCGTCACCGTCACCCCGGCGCTTGCGCCATCCGCCGCCGAAACCGCCGCGGACGACAGGCTCACCTCGAGCGACGGAGTCGACGCGCCCGCCCAATTGTTGATCAGCTGCGCAGCATCCACCGATCCCAGACCCGAGGCTTGGTCATAGCCCACGCCGGCGTTGAAACCCGACACTCCCGGAACCGAGTTGTTGCCCAAGGTGGTGTCGTGAAAAGCCGCCGCGCCGCCCGATGCCTGGCTGCTCGCCATGGAATAGAGGGTCGCATTTGGGTTGCCCAGCCGCCCGCCGGTCTTCTCAACGGCCAGCGCCATGAGGCCGGCGAATGACGGTGTCGCCGCCGAGGTCCCGCCCACCGAATACAGTTGGCCGCCTACATAGATCAGGTACCCGTCATGCCCCGCCGCCGTCAGCGAGACGTCCGGCACATCGCGCATGCCGTCTGCCGGCACGCCCGGACCGGATTGCCACGAAGGCTTGGAATAAATCGTACTCACGCCGCCGCCGCCCGCCCACAGGTCCGATCCCCCCGCTACATCGCCGCTTTCGTTCCACACGGTTTCCGGAATATAGGAGAGAGCCGAGCCCAGATTGCTCGTGTTCGAGGCCGACCAATACGCGCCCGGATCGGATGTATCGTTGAATTCGGTTCCGCCTACGCACACATCATAAGGACTGGAACAAAGGCCGTTCACCGCCTGCCCTTGCGTGGCGGTAGTTTCCGTATCCGCATCACAGCCCGCCGCACCGCTGTCACCCGCCGCCGCCAGCACCGTGATGCCCTGCGCCGCGGCCTGCTGCCAGAGACTGTTTTGAAAGCTGTTCCCCGCCGCCCCCATGGCCGCTTCGCAAAGCCCGAAGCTCAGCGTCATCACCGGCGCCAGGTTGTTGTTGACGATATATTCCTCGGAAAGCAGAGCCCCGTCGGTGCTCGAGGTGGACGCCGAGACCACCAGTTGAATCGTGGCGTTTTGCGCTACCGCGCCCGACCATTGCGTGTCCAGATCGGCTTCCGTCTCCTCGTCGCTGGACACGATTCCCGGGTTCGTCCCGTTAACAATGATGTTTGGATTGTTGGCCGGCAGGCCAAAAAAGCTGCGGAACGTCTGCACGTCGGAGGTCTGGATGTTGCAGCGCGCGACCACCGCGATCGACTGCCCCGTGCCGCTGATGGAATTTTGATAGAGCGGTCCGACGTCGTAGATCGTTGCGAAATCCGCCGGCGCCAGATAGTGCATGCCGTTACTCGCCGTAGCTTGCGGGACCGGCTTCACCGCCGCCAGCGCCGGCTTGGACCGGAAGTCGTGCAGCGCCACTACACCCTGAACCACGGGCGCCAGGGCTTGGGGAATCTGCGGATCAGTAGCGTTGGCGTAGTGGAGTTCACCCCTGACGTTGTAAGCGCGAATCTCGGTGTGGAACGCTGCCTCCACCTCGGCCACCGTCCCGTTGAACAGCAGCCACCGGCGCCCCCGCGCAATCTCTTCCACTTGCAGCCCGTGGCTTCGCAGCCAGCTCACAATCTGCACCAGGTCGTGGTCCGAAACTCCGAACTGCCTCCCGAAACTCTCCGGCGTCAACCACTGATGATATTGCGCCGAGTGCGGATCATGCTGCCCGGCCACCAGCGCCTCGAGCGCCTTTTCGCGCGCGGCATCGATCCCCAGCGTCAGGATCATCCGCTCCATCCGCCGGTCGGCGGGAGCAGCACCGGCGTCAAATTCCGGCCGCGCCAGCGGGTGCCGGTTGCCGGCAAGGGTCACTAGTACCCGGTCATCAATCGTACCGGTGACGAGGTCGGGAACACTGTGGTTGGAAGTCTGAGCAAAAAGGGGAAATATCTGAAGCGTCAGAAGTACGCAAAAAATGACCGGGAAAATGTCCCGACGACCTCGCATGAGCCCTCCGGCAACGCAGAGTCAAGCCGTGAGCAGAACGGTCACACCACGGCCTACGTCGACCTTATCGGAGCCGGGCGCGGGTATTTTAGGTTGCATTTGGTATATGGCGTGCCTTTTTCTTATCGGAGGTACTTCAGCGTGGTTTCCCCGATTTCCCCCCTGTCTCCAACGAATTCTCCGGAAGTGGCTACCAGCCCAAAGCTTAGGGATGCCGCCCGAACCTTTTCCGAGGCGTTAACGGAAGAGACTAGTACTGCGGCCAGCCAAGTTTCCGCCAGCACCGGTAGCGGCGTGCAATTTTTTGGCGGATGGACCGTCACCGATGCCAGGCCGCAGGCTCCCCAACCCAGCCGGGCCGAGGCTCAGCCGGCTGCTCCCGCCGCAGCGGATTCGACTGAAACTCAAACTTCGGGTTCGACCTCAGAATCCTTCGTCCCGCAGTTTTTGAACAACGTGGTCGAGACCAGCGCCCTGGGCGGTTCGTGGGCGCTCAATCCGGATTACTTCGCCACCGAGCAGACGGCGCAATATATGGCGGACAAATTCGGAACCGGGCAGATCGTCCAGGTGCCTTTTGGCGGCACGGGCGGGCCGTACACTTCATCGGCGGAGGAGTACGATATCGTGCTCGCCAACGGCGCGACGGTGAATGCAGGAATGCTGGCGGATTATTATGTGCGCATGCCGGAAAGCCAGTGTCCGGGCGTCGCCGACACCATGATTCAGCAGGCGGTCGCTACTGCGGAGGAGTACAACGGCTGATCGGCCTTAGGCAATGCGCTGCCAATAAATCTCCGTGCCCCAGGGAGTGATGTTTCCGATCTTCTGGTATACGGGCTGACCAGAGATCACGGGGCTGGGAAACACCGTTCCGGCGGGCAGGGTGTCACCCGCCACAGGGAAATAATCGGAGCCTACTGCGGTGTTTTGGGTCATGGGTGGTCCCACGGGATTCACTGGCTGCGGCACGGGCGTTGCGGGCGACACAGGCTGCGGAGGAGCCGGCGGCGTGTAGGCTCCCGGAACGGGAAGGTTCAAATGCAGGTTGTCGTCGAGTTCCTGGAGCACCAGCGTAGGGCTGTTTAGGGACAACGCCAGATCGCACGGGTAAGGCATCCCCGGAAATTGCCAGACCCAGAATCCGGCCGGAGCCACGGTGGTGGGCGGCAACATCGAAATCACGATGCGGATATAGGAAAGCTGTGGCGGCGGCGCCCCCTTTTGAATCAGCCACGCCAGCACGTTCTTGTAATCTTGCGAGTCGGGATCGGGAATGTTCGTCACCCAGTTGTAGGGAACAGCCAAGTCGGTTCGCATGAACTTCCTGACTCAGTATAGGTCCCGGCGGCTAGCGCACCGGGCGCCGCCGGCGCGTGATCCTATAGGAAAAGAAAGCCTTAAGAAAACTGCAACAGGCGTGATTGACTTTCCGGCAAGCGGTAAAATAGGGGTATTGTGCTGCATTCCTGGATTTTGAAAACCGCCCCTGTTTTTCTGCTTGCGTCTTCGGCGATGGCGCAAAACGCCGCCGACGTGTTCGCCAAAGCGCCGCCGGAAGTGGACGAGGCGCTGCGCGCGCGCATCACCAAGTTTTACCAATTTCAGGTCGACGGAAAGGGCCGGCAGGCCGAGGAGCTCGTGGCGGAAGACTCCAAAGATTTCTTTTACAACATGGCCAAGCCCAGGTTTCTGAGCTTCGAGGTCCGCGATATCACTTACTCGGACAATTTCACCAAGGCGAAGGCCATGATCGTGGTCGAGATGTATGTGATGATGCCGGGCTTTGGAGCCAAGCCCATGAAGGTTCCGGGATCGAGCCTGTGGAAACTGGACAACGGGCAATGGTGCTGGTACGTCACAGAAGACATGCTGGAGACCACGCCATTCGGCAAGATGAAGCCTGGCGCCGCACCCGGCGCTGGCGGGTTGCCGGATCTGAAAAATGCTCCCACGGTGGCATCCCTGGCCAAACAGGTGCAAGCCGACAAGCTGAGAGCAGCGCTGATGGCCGGGGGGCCTGCCAGCTCAGATCAGATTAAGATCCACAACAGCATGCCCGGCAGCGTGCGGATCGAGTTGCAGCATCCGGACGTACGTGGACTGGAAATCAAAGCCGACCGCACCGAGATCCCGTCGGGTGAGAATGCCGTGGTGAGCTTTCGCTATGTTCCGGGTCATGGTTATCCTCCGCGCACCCTGAACGTGGACTGTGCCGTTGAGCCCATCAACACAGTACTTCATTTTCTGGTGACGTTCGATGCCGGAGGGACGGGCCGCTGAGCCCGTCCCCTTTTCGTTCCAGCCTGCTGCGGCGAGACTACTCGATCGGGATTTTGGACCCGCCGAGGATCAGCTTGTTATTATTCGTCGGATCGGGTACGCCGATCGCCAGCGGGACGTTGGCCCCGCTGGGAGCGCTCGCGGGCAGCACGAAGGTCACTTCCCACACACCGATCAGATCATGAGCGTAGATCACAGACGTCGGCGGAGGTATGCCGGCGTTGTTAATCCCCATGACAATCGGAGTGGTGATGGTGACGTCGCCGGTAGAGGGGGCGAAATCATTGGTGCCGACTTCGGATTCCCCGGAGGAATTAGTCGGCGGGATCAAGCCGGTGACAAAGGCACGGAGGGTTTCACCCGGCTGCGCGCGGTTGTTCTTGACGTCGACCACGCTGCCATCGTCACGAACGAGGATGGCGCGGCTGACTCCGTCGGACATCACGGTCTGGAGGAAGCCCGGTGCGGCGGCCATCATCGGAGCCATGAGATTGCCGATGTTGGCCTCTCCATTGGCCGTGACCACCACGGGCACGAGAGTCCCCGACGGGTTGGTGCCCAAAACTCCAAACGGCACCTGGATGGCGACCCACTGTTGGTTGTTCTGATTGGCTAGATAATAGATAGGCGCATAGGGACCGCTGGGCGGGTTGAACTGCACGTTCACGCCCTGAACCGTCAAAGGCAGCGGGCCGAAGCCGAAGTCGTTGGAAGTCACCACACCCTGGATTCCGTTGGCGATGCCGTTGCAGTAGATGAGCGCGATGCCGCCCGGCGACATAAAGTTGGGAGTGTAGCTGGCGCCGTTGAAGAACGTATCGTCATCGGCGGTGTTGGTATCGCACACCGGTCCCGGCGGAGTCACGGTGAGATCGAAGGTTTGGGTGTAAGTGCTGGTCCCCGCGGTGGTGCTGGCAATGATCACAACCTGACCGGCGGTCTGTCCGGCGGTCACGGTAATGGCTGCCTGCCCGTTGGCGCCGGTAGTGACGCTGGTTCCGCTGAGAGTGGCGCTGCCGCTAGAAAGCGAGAAGGTAACCAGAGCTCCGGCTACCGGATTCCCGCTGGCATCCGTGACTTCGACGACCAGGGGATTGGGGAACGCGGCACCTTCGAGCGCAGATTGCTGGGTTCCGGAAACGTAGCTCATACCCGCGACGACAATGGTCACCGTCTCGTTGAAGGTCGTCGAGACAATCGGGGCAGTCGTGGTGCTGAGCTGCGCCTGCACGGCGCCTGCAATGTTGCCGAGCGTGGCTTGCGCCGAGATGCGTCCGGTCGAGTCGGTAGCAGCATTGAAGTTGCTGAATGTAATGGCGCCGGCGGGAATCGAGGTAAATGCCATCGGAACGCCTGCGAGAATGTTGCCGCCAATATCGGACAACTGGCCGACCAGGGGACCGTTCAGCGTCTTTCCGGGCGGACCGCTCTGATTGTTGCCGGAGATGATGGTGACGACCGCGGGCGCTCCCGGAACAACCGTGTAGGTGTAGTCAAAGTTTTGTAGGCCGCCCGCGCTGAGGCTGAAGGATCCCTGACCGATTTTGCCGCCGTAAACCAGATTGCAGGTGGCCACACCTGCCGCGTTGCTATAAACCGTGCCACCAGCGCAGGCGACAGTGGAGGCATCCTGAGGATTGTTCAAGGTGATTGAGACGCCCACACCGCCGACTCCCTGGGGCGCCTCAGGGCCTTGGATCACCGTGAACTGAACGGTAATGGGTGTAGTGCCCTGTGCGCCGGAAGGTCCACTCAGACTTGCGGCCGAGGGCTGAGGGTTCGTGAAGGCCTGCACGTCGGTGGTGTTGTTGACCGTACCCACGGAAATTTCGGTGAACGTCACGCTGGCGGTCTCGTATTTAGCGGTGACCGTGCTGGTCACGTAGGACTGCTGGGGATTCGGCACCGCGGCGACGAACGATGCCTGCGCCTCACCGTTGCTGTCAGTCAGGCCGGGCGCTATGTTGGGGTTGCCCGGAGGCGTGAGGATCTGAGCGTCACCCGGGCCGCTGGTGACGGTCCACGTCACCTGCGCATTGGGGATGGGATTACCGCTCGAATCGCGCAGCAGGACGACCATCGGCTGGGTGCTGGAGATGGCCTGGATGGCCAACTGACCGTTACCCGAAACCATGGTCAACGTCTGGGCATGCGCGACCGCAACTCCCAGCACAAACATTGGAATTAGAATCTTGCGTACAAACGTGGCACTAGCCATGAAATCACCTCTTGGGTTACAGGAGACACAAACTAAGGAGTGGACGCGGAGAGAATTCAGTATAACACTTCAGTGAAGCCGCGGGAGGGGGATTCTCGAAAAATTCAGAGGCTTAATTAAAATCTGTCACAAAAAATAAAAAGGAGGAGAGCCGAAACTCTCCTCCTTTATGTTTAAACCGCGAGCGAGGTTAGTTGCTCAACTGCTCGCCGCCGACACCCGGAGTCGGGAACGCCGCGAGCCGTGGGCTCGGCGGATCCGGAATGATCAGCGCCAGGTAGCCCTCGGTACCGAGGAAGGTGCCGACCTGGGTGATGAACGCGAACCCGTGCGAATACTGGAACTGGCAATCCACGATGATGTAACCCTGGAAGCCAGGCGCCAGCGCACTCGCCAGGTTGGTATAGGTTGTCCCCGGAGCCACTGCCGTCGGGGTGGTAAATGCCGCCGGAGCAGCTGCGCCGAAGAAGTTGAACGTGCAGGTTCCGGTCTGGGTCGAAGTGCCATACTCATCCATCGAAGTATTGGAGATCGCCATACCAGTATCGTAGTTCGCCTGGTTGGTCACGAACGGGAACAGCAGGTGCGAGGCGCACTTGACGATGGAGAATGCATTGGTCGCGACCGACGTATCCGCAAACCGCGGGATGGTGTCGGTGGCCGAAGCGCTGGTGTCGGTGCTGACCGGCGCGAAGCTGCCGCCGACAGTCGCCGTGCCCAGGCCCGGAGAATTCGCACCCGGATTAGCGGTGTACGAAATATAGAACGGAATCGCCAGGTTCTCCTGGAGAGCCGCGTTCTTCACCGAAAGCACTTCGTAATCCGCTTCACCAGTTCCGGTAGATGAGACGGTAATCGAGTCAAAACCGGTCGGGAATGGAGCGGAGCTATTGGCCGTCGCCGCGGTGTACGGGCCGTTTTCACTGGTGATCAACTGGGCGTACAACCCCTGATCGAGTGCCGCCCCGCAGTCTAGCGCGGTTATTCCGGCCACGGAGCCGCCAGGTACGCAGGGATTAGCCGTCGCTGTTCCATCCCAGTACGAGACATTGTTCGGCACCCAAACCGTCACCCCAGCCTGGAGACCCGCGAAGATGATGCGGAGTCTGGTACCGTAATCCGCCGCACCGGCATCCGTCACGCCTGCAGGGTAGGCGGGATTATAGAATCCCGTTTCCACACCCGCCAGGCCTGGCGGGAAGGCCAAGTAGATATCGCCGGGGACATCCTGTGCGTCAAGCACGCCTGGGACCCCCGAGACGTTTTGTACCTTGAACGAAGCTGCGAATCCTTTAGCAAAAGTTATGGTGCCTGCCAAACCCCACGGGTTGGTCGAGTTGCACTGCTGGAAGGTGGTGAGCGGAGTATTGCTGATGACCAGACCCACCTGGACCTGCCCAACCACCTGCTGCGCGTTATTGGTGATGGTCAGAGTCGCGGTGCCGCTGGTGGAGATGGTCGCCGTCACGCTGATCGGGGGTGCATTGACGCTGGTCACACCCAGGCCGTTGGCGTTGGCGCGGATGTTGACTACACGAAGGATCAGCTCCGGTCCTTCGGTGCCGGGAGCATCAATGGGGATGCCGTTGAAAGTAACCGAACCGCTGGTTACCTGCTGGCCCTGGAAAACGTTGTAGGGCGGGCCACCGGTTACGGCCGTAGCAGTTCCAAGTCCCAGGTACGGGTCGGCAGTCGAAGCGCCCTGCCCGTACATGCCGCAGTTAGTGGCCGGGATGGTCACCGGGCACACCTTTTGCTGGGCCGGCGACGGCTCATCGACCAGCAGCAGAGCTTCTGAAGAGTTGGTGGTCGCATTCAGAAGGCGGCTGGTCAAGGAGGTATTCAGAAAGATCTGGATGTTCGAGGTCGGGACCACATTGGGCGGCCCAGGATCCGTCGGAATACCGCCGGTGCAGGTGATGAGCACGTTACCGGTTAATTCGGTTAGGCCCTCTGAGCGCAACTGCGTCGGGTTAGCGCCCGAGGCAATGCACGACAGGGGCAAGTTGGCCGCGCTCACTGCACTGATCGTCCCCAACAGCAGGGCCAGCGCCGCAAGCACGATAATACTTCTGCGAAAATCTGCCATTTCCTTCTCCTTGTAAAGTGCGTTATTGAATCGGTCGAAGTTCTCTTGCAACCTGAGCCTCTGACAATTCACGAAATCTGCACAACCTTTGGGAACTTCTCCGTGTCGGGCGGAGAACAGAATCACCGTAGTCCCTCAAGTGAGCCCACGGCTCCAAACCAAAACCCGCGATCAGCACTTGTTGGTGCTAATTCTTGTTTGAACTGCTAATTGTGCTTGCGGGGCAAAAAACGTACCATTGCAAAGTGCATCGGACGTGGTAAAGATATAGATACCGCAGGATTCCCGCCCCTGTCAAGAGAAAATTCTTTATCTTCAACGCGAAAACCCGATTCCGCAAGCGCGGAAAGCATTACAGCATGCCTGTTAACCAGGGTCAACTGGAGCCAGCCAAATGCGTCAAATTCTGCATTGAACGGAGACAAAGCACCGCGCAACTGGGCTTTGCAGCGGTCTAGTAGGTTTCTTAAGAAATCGCAATGCTGTGGAAAACCGGACAAGGCAAGCTTTTCACACCCGAGTGTATGAAAAAACGTTCACCCAGAATTCATGCCACCTTGAATTTGTCGCGGCAGGCCACCGAGCAGAAGTGAACCAGCTCACCGTTCACCGTCTTCTTAACGGAAGATGCAGTGGAGACAAAAATGCCGCACACCGGATCCTGCTTCAGCTCGCCCCCGATCTGGCTCTTGGGGGCTTGCGGCTCAGAAGGCCGGGTCTGGGAGCGCATAGCCTGCGAGAATCCCCGCGCTACGGTAGTTATGACGTACCGGAGGAAGGCGAAAAAGACCAACAGAAGTAAAAAGCGGACCAGAAGCCGGAACATTGCGTGAAAGCCCTCAGCGGGAGGGCGGCGTCACCGGACGCCGGATCAGTTGCTCGTAGTGCTTTTCTTCTTCTTGTTCTTGGAGGCGTCGGGGTTCTCGTAGCTGGTGGCCACGGAGCCTGTGATCGAAGCCAGCGCGCCCTTGGCGGACTCGGCGAAGGGACCGTCGGGCTTCAGTTGCAGATACTTCTCCAGCGCTTCCTTGGTTCCGTCGGCCGGAATTACCTTGCCTTCCGGAGTGACCTTGGCCTGACCCAGCAGATACATGCCGTATTGATACTGGGCGTCGGCGTAATTGGGATCAAGGTCGATGGCCTTCTTAAACGCCTGGCCGGCGGCGTCATTCTGGCCGGAGTTGACGAGCACAGCGCCGAGATTGTAGTAGTAGCGGCCGGCGTTTTGGGGATCCATTTGCGCGGCTTTCGTTAATTCCGCTTGCGCTTCGGGAATCTTTTTAGCCCTGACCAGGGCGAGGGCATAGTTGTTGTGATACGCCGCGTCATCGGGCTTCAGTTCGATGGCTTTGGCAAAGGCATCGAGACCCTTGTCATAGTCAGCCTGCTGATCGGCGCCGGTTTTGGCCGATCCGGATTGCATGTATGCGTCGGCGAGACGCGCCCAGATGACCACCTGCTTGGGATCCATCTCGTTGGCCTTGTTGAAGGCGGCGATGGCGGCGTCCCACTGCTTGGCCTGTATGGCGGACATGCCCTGATTGAAGGCGTCATTGAGCGCCTTGTTATGGGCCAGGGCGGCTTCGCGCTCTTTGGTGGCTTTCTCGAGAGCGGCCTTTTGCTCGGCGGACATGCCGCGCTCCTGCTCCTTGCTCAACGTGCCGGAGGCGGCGGCCTGTTCCAGAGACTGCTGCCGCTGCTTGGACTCTTTCATATTGAAATTGTTGACCGTGGAATCACCCAAGCTGGTGCGGACATTATCCACACTGTCCACATCCTTACCGTCCACTTCGAGCGTGATCTTGTATACGCCGAGCGGAAGTCCGGTGTGGAAGTAATGGCCTTTTTTGTCGGTCTTGACCTGGTAATGGCCTTTGATATCTTTGCGGTCGATTTTCACCAGCGCCCCCTTGAGCGGCTGGCCGTTTTCATCTTTGACATCCCCTTCAACGGACGAAACCTGCGCAAAGGCCGTGCAGGCAAAAATCAGGAGAGTCGCAGCGGACAAAGCTGCAATCTTAAGCCGGGTGGGCATAAGGACGAACCTCCAGTGCGTATTTTTTTCTTGTAATTCCAGGATACCGTAATCCGAAGCTCGCGGCAAAGCGGAACACCGCCGCTGCACCTCGGCGATTGCGCGTCCGGCTTCCGGCATCACAATCGAGATCATCAGCATACTACAAGAGGTTACTGGCGGCTAAGGCCAGTTTTCGGTTTGATACGATAGACAGTAACCTGAAGGACCGATTTGATCGAAACCGTTCCGGACATTTTGGCTCGGATTGTCGCCCGCAAGCGGGAGGACTATTCCCGCGCGACCACGCTCCGCGTAGAGTTCGAGCGGCGGGCTGAAGAGATGCTGCCCGCGCGCCGCGGATTCCGGGCGGCGTTACTGCGGTGCCAGCCGGCGGTGATCGCGGAGTTGAAGAAGGCCTCTCCCAGCAAAGGCGTGCTGCGGGAGGATTTCGATGCAGCGATGCTGGCGAAGCAGTACCAGCGCGGTGGGGCAGCGGCGCTGTCGGTACTGACCGACGAGCCGTTCTTTCACGGAAAAATGCAGGACCTGGAGGCGGCGCGGAACGTCACGGTACTGCCGGCGCTGCGCAAGGACTTCACCCTCGACGAGTATCACGTGTTGGAAGCGGCGGCGCACGGCGCGGATGCGATTCTGCTGATCGCGGCCATTCTGGAGGAGCGGGAGATACGCGATCTGCGCGAGCTCGCCGGGCGCTACCGGATGGCGGCGCTGGTCGAGGTGCATGATCAGCGCGAACTGAGAACCGCATTGGCGGCAGGCGCGGACATAATTGGAGTGAACAATCGGGATTTAAGAACGTTCGGAGTGAACCTCGAAACTTCGCTGCGGCTGGCGGGGGAGATGCCAGATGGAGTTCTGAAGATCAGCGAGAGCGGGATCCATTCCCGGGAGGACATCGGGCGGCTCCAGGAGGCGGGCTACGATGCGTTTCTGATCGGCGAGCACTTGCTGAAGGCGGCGAGCCCGGAAGCGGAGCTGCGAGCGCTGGTGGGCTCGGCATGATGGTGAAGATCTGCGGCATCACGAATCTGGAGGATGCACTGGCGGCGATCGACGGCGGCGCGTCGGCTCTGGGTTTCAATTTCTGGCCGGGCAGCCCGCGATATGTCACGCCGCAGCGGGCGCGGGCGGTGATGGGCGAACTCCCGGCGGGTGTGTGGAAGGTCGGCGTGTTCGTGGATGAGGCTCCGGAAACGGTAGCGGCGGTTGCTCGCGAGGTGGGCCTGGACGTGGCGCAATTGCACGGGCATGAAACCGGTAGCAATTTTCCGCAGGGTGTGCGGGTATGGAAGGCGATTCGCATCGGCGGCCACTTCGACCGGGCGGGGCTCGATCAATATCCGGCCGAAGCGCTGCTGCTGGATGGCATGGCCAACGGCGTGGCGTTCGACTGGACGCTGGCGGCGGGAGTTCCCAGGAAAGTGATCGTCGCCGGGGGTTTGGACGCTTCGAACGTCGCCCAGGCTATCACGCAGGCGCGCCCCTGGGGCGTAGACGCCTGCTCGCGCCTCGAAAGCGCTCCCGGCAAAAAGGATCACGTCAAGATGGCGCAATTTTTGAAGGCGGCGCTTTCCGCATGATTTCGCAGCCGGACACAGGCGGACACTTCGGAACCTACGGCGGGCGCTACGTGCCTGAAGTGCTGATGTCGCCGCTCGAAGAACTGGAACGGACATTTCTTGAAGCGCGCGAGGATCCGGCGTTCCGCACCGAGCTTGACGAACTGCTGCTCACGTACGCAGGGCGGCCGACGCCGCTCTATTTCGCGCGGCGGCTCACCGAAAAACTGGGCGGCGCCCGCATCTATGTCAAGCGCGAAGACCTGCTGCACACCGGCGCGCACAAAATCAACAACTGTCTGGGGCAGGCGCTGCTGGCGCGGCGCATGGGAAAGAAGCGGGTCATCGCAGAGACCGGGGCGGGCCAGCACGGCGTGGCGACCGCAACGGTCTGCGCCCTGTTCGGATTCGAATGCGTGGTCTACATGGGCGAGGAAGACATGCGGAGGCAGCGGCTCAACGTCTTCCGCATGCGGTTGCTCGGCGCGAAAGTTGTGGGCGTTGCGAGCGGCAGCCGGACGCTCAAAGATGCCATCAGCGAGGCGATGCGCGATTGGGTGACCAACGTCTCGACCACGCACTATCTGCTGGGCTCGGCGCTTGGCTCGCATCCGTATCCGCTCATGGTGCGGGAATTTCATCAGGTGATCGGCCAGGAGGCGCGCGAGCAGATTCTGAAAGTGGAACGACGGCTGCCGGATGCGGTGATCGCCTGCGTGGGCGGTGGGAGTAATGCCATCGGCATCTTCCACGCGTTTGTTCCGGACGCGAGCGTTCGGCTGACCGGTGTGGAGGCTGGCGGTCGCGGCCATGTGCTCGGCCAGCATGCGGCGCGCTTCTCGGGAGGCTCGCCGGGCGTGCTGCACGGCGCGCGGAGCTACCTGCTCCAGGATGAAAACGGGCAGATCTCGCTGACGCATTCGGTCTCGGCGGGCCTGGACTACGCGCTGGTGGGTCCCGAGCATGCCTGGCTGCATGATAGCGGGCGGGCGGAGTACGTGTCGGTGAGTGACGCGCAAGCTCTCGACGCGGCGCGCCTCCTGTCGCAGACCGAGGGCATCATCCCTGCGCTCGAATCGGCGCACGCCGTCGCGGAAGCAGTGGCGCGGGCGCCCCAGGCGGCAGGGCAGGTGTTCATTGTGAACCTATCCGGGCGTGGGGACAAGGACATCGACATTTACCGCGAGAATTTTCCGGAGTTGGATGCGTGACCCGGATCGGGCGGCTGTTCGAGAATCTGAAACGATCCGATCGCAAGAGCCTGATCGCTTATCTGACGGCCGGCGACCCCGCGCCGGAGCGAACGCCGGCGCTGGTGGAGGCGCTGGAGCGCGGCGGAGCCGACCTGATCGAGCTGGGCGTGCCGTTCTCCGATCCAATTGCCGATGGTCCCGTGATCCAGCGCGCAGGTGAGCGCGCCTTGCGGGCGGGGACCACGCTGCGCGGGGTTTTGGACATTGCACGGGAGATTCGCAGCCGTTCGGAAGTGCCCCTGCTGCTGTTCACGTATCTGAATCCCGTGCTGCGGTACGGGTTTGAGGCGCTGGCCCGGGATGCGGCGGAGGCCGGAATCGACGGCTGGCTGCTGACCGATGCCAGTGTCGAAGAAGCCGGCGACTATGTAAAAGTGATGCGCAGCGCGGGCCTGGATACGGTGTTTCTGGCAGCGCCGACCAGCACGCCGCGGCGGCTCGAGCTTGTGGCCAAATACTCGAGCGGATTCGTCTACCTGGTTTCGCGCACTGGCGTGACGGGCGAGCAGGATTCACTTTCGGCTTCGGTCGGCCCTCTGGTGCGCGCCATGCGCGCCATCACTTCGTTGCCGCTGGCGGTGGGATTCGGCATTTCGCGTCCTGAGCATGTGGCCGAGCTGGGCCGGCAGGTGGAAGCCGTGGTGGTGGGCAGCGCCATCGTCCATTTGATCGAGCGCAATCTGGACAATCCGTCGCTCGAAATTCAGCTCGAGGCCTTCGCGCGCGAGCTGAAACACGGATTCGCCATGACCGAAGCCGGAGTGCGCGAGCCATGACGCGCGAAGCCGGCGAAAAAGCGCTGGCCCAGTGCCGCGAGCGCATCGATGAGCTGGACCGGCGGCTGATAAACCTGCTCAACGAACGGTCGCGCATCGTGGAAGAGATCGGGCACATCAAAGGCGAATGCGGCATGCGTATCTACGAGCCCAGGCGGGAAGAGGAAGTGCTGCGCAACATCGAGGAACATAATGGCGGACCCATGGGGCACGACGCCGCCCGGCGCATTTTCGAGCGCATCATCGACGAAATGCGCACGCTGCAAAAACTGCGCATGGAAGATTCGCGGGATGGAGACAAAAG
>JASHOO010000531.1 GCA_030041035.1 Bryobacteraceae bacterium
TACGCCTTGGCGATTTTGCCGTCTGCGTCAGAGGCCACTGGAAACTTTCCCGCGCAATAATCCGGATCTGCCGAGAACGCATTCAGACGGGTGATGCTGTCGCCCGAAACACCGATAATCGTCGCGCCGGCAGCATCGAACTGGTCCTTCTTCTCGGCGAACGTATGCGCTTCAAGATCACAGCCCTTGGTGAAAGCGGAAGGATAGAAGTATACGACAACCGGGCCCTTCTTCAGTGCGTCTTCAAGTGAAAAGTTGAATTCTTTCCCAGCTAATGAAGCAGAAGCCGAAAAATCGGGCGCTTCGTCACCTGTTTGGAGCGCGGCTAAGCCGGGCAAAGAAAGCACGATCGCGGAAAGGGCGAGTAGTAGAAGATATTTCATTTGCCTCCTCGGACTACATGGATGGAGTATATCAGATAGTCGTTACGCGCCCTCGGCACAGAAAGTGCGTCGTTTAAACGATTGCCAAGGGTGTACAATTCCGGATGACTACTACCTGGCGCCGGGCTGCCTCGATTCTCCATGGCGTTTGCCTTTCTTGGATTCACTTGCAGTGATCAGTAGCGCACGAACCCCAACAGGTTCGGAAATCCGCGAACGTCAAGCACGAAAGCAGGGAAAGAGATTGCCGCTACCCGGATTCCGAGCTTCGGCGCGGAGGATACCGCGCTGCTCGGGTGTAACGCTGAACGCCGCGGGCTTCGAGTCCTTGCCAGCTTTCTTCATTCCACGCAGCCTCTTGTACGTCATACCACACCC
The DNA here is from genome assembly GCA_030041035.1 of Bryobacteraceae bacterium. Taxonomy (GTDB): domain Bacteria; phylum Acidobacteriota; class Terriglobia; order Bryobacterales; family Bryobacteraceae; genus QHXW01. Next base: position 762 of record JASHOO010000531.1, read on the forward strand.
GGAATTTCAGCCTGACTGCTTTGGAGTGAGAAATGCACGTAGTTTTCCGCCCCTGTCACGGCATCCCCGTGAAGCACACTTGACGGATTTCGAGGAAGAATAATGAAGCCAATCACATTTGCAGCTTGTGCAGTTATTACCGTGGCCATGTTCGTGAGCAGCTGCGGCCCAAAGAATGTAGCAGTAGGTGTCAGCGTAGGGCCACCGCCGGACTGCCCTTACGGGTACTACGAACAGCCCCCGTATACCTGCGCCCCTGACGGCTATTATGGGCCGGAGTGGTTCTCAGGCGGGGTATTCATCGGCGCCGGGCCATGGTATCACGGGCCGGCGAATTTTTACGGACACGTCGATCATCATCTCGACTACCGCAAAGGTTATCACGGCCCCACGCCCGCGCGCGGCGAGAAGCCAGCCGCGCATCGTGCAGAGTTCCACGGCCAGGCGATGCATGACCCTCACGGACATGAAGCGCCAAAGAATCGCCGTTAACTCCACAATTCGAGATGCACTCACCAGGAGTCGAAAAGCCCGTGATCATAGCGGACACGATGTCCTCGCCCTGGGCGGGTGGAACGGGGCGCTCCCGATAGGGTCCCAGCGCTTATCGGGAGCCTGCCCGGCGACCCGTCGGCTAGTGTGTTAGTTCGAGGGCAGGGGGGCGCCAACTTCCGTTGAGAATCGGAGCTTCAGGCCAATAGAGGCGAATCGTGAGGTTGAATGGCCCATCCCCGCAGGGAAGCCAGTTTGATTCGTGGTCCGACCCAGGGCTCTGGCTCTGGATAATTAGGTCGAGCGAACCGCCCGGGGTAAACTTCAGAGGATCGCGATCGCCGATGGCATAACGGTTAATGGGATTGGCGATGAAGTAGCCGTCCTTGTCGTAAGCGGTAACCGACCAGAAGGCCTTCACCGGCGGCAGGCTGGCCTTATCGAAGTACATGCGATAACGCTTCGAGGCATTCAGCGGCTGTCCCGTTGCGTCCGAGCTGGTGCTTAGGTAGACGGCATCCTCAGGCGGATTGGCACCTATGGCGAATCGCGCAATCCCGGCGCGGCCCACATAGTTAGTTCCATAACGGCCCATCGTGGTGAATCCCGACCATCCAGGCTTCGTCGATGCTGCGGCTGCCATCACCTGTTCCAGGCGGGCGGAAGCGGCACGCGCACCTTCGTCGATCGCCTGGCGCTGGCCGGCATTCAGCTTCGACGGATCGAAGTCCTGGCCGGGCGTGATTCCAATTTTGGCAAGCTCGCGAACCATCGGGGCGTCCGCGGCATGCGGCGGGTTCGCCTTCATAGCCGTGGCGAAGGCGGTGAAGAAGGCCAGAGAATCCATAGCCTTGACCTTGTCAGGCGGCGTGCCGCCTGAGGCCGTTCCGAAGGCCAGTGCCGACCCAAGCCTTTGCTCTCCATCGGGATATGCGCTGAGCGGCATGAGGCGCATGCCCTGCTGAAATGTGCGAACGTTCGCATAGTCGGCGGCACCATTGGTTTGCGTGCGGCCCAGCAGCCAGACAATATTCGTCGGTGAATCGTAGCGGGTGACATGTTCCGGAAGCTTGCCGGTCCAGCCGGGTCCGACAATAGCGAACCATGCTTCCACGGTTCCGGTCGTTCGCTTGCCAGGATCGGCGAAGGTCTCGGTCCAGTCATCCATGAACTGAAGAAGGTAGAAGCGGCCGCCGGAATCCGGAACGTGAATCAGTACCGGCTCTTTGGAGAGGTCGAGCCAGGCCGATGAGTAGAGCGTATCGGCGTTGGGGCGGATGACCTGGCGTGAGTCGGGACGAGGAAACTGAGGAACGTGCGTGAACTCGTTGACAGGCATCGTGCCGCGGGTCTCTTCCATCATCACGAGCGGGTAGGCGAAGATGTAAGCCCTCTGCGCGATGTCGCGAAGTTCAGCGGGAGTGCTTTGACCACGAAGCATCGCTGCGGCGATCAGCATGATCAGGATGAATCTCATAAAGTACCCCGAAGTATAGCGGAAAAGGTTCCGTAAGACCTTCGTTTCGGTGAGTTAGCGTCCCGAGCCGGCCCAGTTCCGCCCATTACAGATTCGAGTTCTGTCGGGCCCACCACTTATGTTCTACTTGCTGCGCGGCAGGGAGGACGAACGCGCGAGAAACATCTGAATGAAGCGCGGCGCATCGACCTGGCGGGCGATGAGTGTACTGGCATGGGCGCCAGCCGGCAGGCGCTCAGCGGGAGTGAACAGGGTCATGCCATGGGTCAGCTCGCTCGCCGTCTCGACCTGCACGCTCCCCAGTTGCGTTTCCACCAGGCTGGGATTCATCGCAACCGCCACGGCCAGCGGATCGTGAAGAATTGGATACTGGTCCGGGTGGCCGTTCTGCCATAGCTCAATCAGCCGCACCAGGAAACGCGAGGCCGGGTTTTCGGCCTTGCGCAGCCGCTCCAGGTCCGTGGCTTCCAACTTGCATTGCAGCGTGACGTCGAGTCCGACCGCCGTTATAGGGACACCGGATCGAAAGACGATGTCCGCCGCGATCCGGTCCCGCTGGATGTTGTATTCCGCAGTGAGCAAATGGAAGGCACCGCCCATCAGCACGATGCGCTCGATCTTGTCTTTAATGCGTGGCTCGCCTTTCAGGGCCAGGGCGATGTTGGTCAACGGGCCGATGGGCACGAGCGTGATCTTCCGCGGCGATTCGAGCAGCGTATCGATAATCAATTCGAACGCGCGGCGGCGGGCCGCGGGTGGGATGGTGTCGGCGCCGGTCAGCACCGAGAACTGCGGAGCGCGGCCGGTGTGCATCGGGTCGAGCAGCGGCTCCGGTGCCCCGGTGCCGAGAGCCACGTCGTGCCGCCCATACAAGCCCAACTCCTTCCACGCGAGGCGCGACCGGGATTCGGTGTCATCACTGACCGTGGTAACCGCGCGGACATCGAGTTCCGGAGATTGCAGAGCAAGGGCCAGCGCCAACGCATCATCGATATCGTCGCCGATGTCGGTGTCCAGGATGATCGGAATGGGCTGCTGCGCGCGGACTTCCGCCCTGAAGATCAAGAACAGGCCAACCAGCAAGAGACTCAATAAGCATCGCATGTCCTAAGCATTCTACTGCGTCACGCGCTCCTGTAAATATTTGTAAGTCATTGATACGGCAGCAACGCTGCACCTATGACCCGCATCTCTATGGTTGGAAGTGGAAAGTGAAGGCGGTTATGAAAAGCTTGTGGACAAGTGGATTAGCAGCGGTCGTCTTGCTCGCTGGAGCGTCATTGGCCGAGGCGAATACTCCGTCCATGCCGGCGCCCGGAACGGTCAACTATGTCGAGGGGCAGGTGGCCC
>JASHOO010000532.1 GCA_030041035.1 Bryobacteraceae bacterium
AATCTGGACAATCCGTCGCTCGAAATTCAGCTCGAGGCCTTCGCGCGCGAGCTGAAACACGGATTCGCCATGACCGAAGCCGGAGTGCGCGAGCCATGACGCGCGAAGCCGGCGAAAAAGCGCTGGCCCAGTGCCGCGAGCGCATCGATGAGCTGGACCGGCGGCTGGTAAATTTGCTGAACGAACGGTCGCGCATCGTGGAGGAGATCGGTCGCATCAAAGGCGAGTGCGGCATGCGCATCTACGAGCCCAGGCGGGAAGAGGAAGTGCTGCGCAACATCGAGGAACATAATGGCGGACCCATGGGGCACGACGCCGCCCGGCGCATTTTCGAGCGCATCATCGACGAAATGCGCACGCTGCAAAAACTGCGCATGGAAGATTCGCGGGATGGAGACAAAAGCTGAATGCTTGTGGTGATGCAGGAGGGCGCCACCGAGGCGCAGATTCAAGGCGTGATCGACCGGCTGGTCGAGCTGGGCTTTGATGTTCATCGCTCCACCGGCGTGGTGCACACCGTGCTCGGCGGCGTAGGAGGCAAGGACGATTTCGACATTGCCGCATTTGAGGTGATGGAGGGCGTCAAAGAAGCGCACCGCATCATGTCGCCCTACAAGCTGGCCAGCCGCACCTTCCGGCCCAGCGGAACCGTGGTGCGGGTGGCGCGCAACGGCGGGCCGGCGGTCGAGATCGGCGGCGAGCGCGTGGTGGTGATGGCCGGGCCGTGCAGCGTGGAAAGCTGCGAGCAGATCGAACGCGCGGCGGAGATTGTGGCGCGCGAAGGAGCCAACGTGATTCGCGGCGGCGCCTTCAAGCCGCGCACTTCGCCCTACAGTTTTCAGGGCCTCGGCGAGCAGGGCCTCGCCATGATGCGGCAGGCGGCGGACCATCACGGCCTGCTGGTGGTGAGCGAAGTGATGGACCTCACGCAGATTCCGCTGGTCAGCAATTATGCGGACATTCTGCAAGTGGGCGCGCGCAATATGCAGAATTTCAATCTGCTGCGTGAGCTGGGACGCCAGCCCAAGCCCGTGCTGCTAAAGCGCGGCATCTCCGCGACCATCGAAGAGCTGCTGCTTTCGGCGGAATACATTCTCGCCGGCGGCAACTACAACGTGATCCTCTGCGAGCGCGGCATCCGCACGTTCGAAAACTACACGCGCAACACCATGGACATTTCGGCTATCCCGGTAGTGAAAAAACTGTCGCACCTGCCCATCGTGGCCGACCCTTCGCACGGCACCGGCCGCCGCGACAAGGTGGCGCCGATGGCGCGGGCCGCGCTGGCCGCAGGCGCCGACGGTCTGCTGATGGAAGTGCACCCGGATCCCGATCACGCCCTCAGCGACGGCGCGCAGTCGCTGTTTGCCACGCAGTTCGCCGAGCTGATGAAGCAACTGCGCATGATCGCGCCGGCCGTGGGCCGCGTCATCTAACCGGCCATGCAAACAGTCGCCATCGTCGGCGTCGGGCTGATCGGCGGATCGTTCGGCCTGGCGTTGAAGAAGGCCGGATTCGGCGGTCCGATTCTGGGCGTCAGCTCACCCGCAACCATAGAAGCGGCATTGCGGCGCGGGGCGATCGACCAAGGCCTGCCGCTTGCCGATGCGGCAGCGCGCGCCGATCTCATCTACCTGGCACAGCCCATCGGCCGCATTCTGGACACCCTGCGGCGTCTCGATGACCTGGTGCGGCCGGGGACGTTGATCACCGACGCCGGCAGCACCAAGAGTGCCATCGTTGCCGCAGCGCGGCTGCACCTGCGGCGCGGCCTGTTCCTCGGCGGCCATCCCATGGCGGGCAAAGAAAAACGCGGCGTGGCGGAAGCCGACGCCGACCTGTTCCGCGGCCGGACCTACGTGCTGACGCCGGAGCTTGGCCAGATGCTCGAAACTCCCTGCGCGGTCGAATTCCTCGCTTGGATTCGCCGCATCGGAGCCGTGCCCGTTGTGTTGAATGCCCAGGAGCACGACCGTATCGTTTCCTTCACCTCGCATCTGCCGCAACTGGCGGCGACGGCGCTGGCCGCAACCGTGGCGGAGCACGCCGGCGACAGTTTGTCGGTGGCCGGGCCGGGACTCACCGATACCACACGACTCGCTCTCAGCTCGTTCGATCTTTGGCGCGACATCCTGGCCACCAACAGCGGCCCGATCGAACAGGCGCTCGCGGCCTACATCACCAAGCTCGAACACCTGCGCGACAATCTGCGCACGCGCGAAATCGAAGGCGAATTCGAAATCGCCGCGGCGCTGGCGGCGACGCTGCGCAAGTAACTACAGGATCTGCGCGATCTCTTTTTCCGTGCGCGCGCCGTCCCAACCCAGCCGGCGGCCCATTTCTTCGGCGTAAGGCATCACGCTTTCGCGCGTCCACTTGCGCTCGTAGCCCAGATAAGTCGAGACGAACATCAGGTCGGCGAGGCTCTCAGCCATTTCGTGATTCACGGCGAAAGCGATCTGCGCGCATTCTAGACGCGTCGGTCCCGGCGGCGGCGTTTCGGGGAGCAGCGCCAAAACGTTCGGCGCCTGCACGCCGTAACTGCGGATGGCGAGCACGGCTTCATCGCGCGTCATGCCATGCGTGGCGGCCAGTGCGTCGGCGGAGGCCAGTAGTTGGTGGATCGTCTCCGCGGTGTTTCCGCCCAGTGGAGCCGATGCCGTCTTCGACTCGGCCGAGAGGATCAAATCAGCGGCCTCGGCGCTCATGGCGCGATAGGTCGTGTACTTGCCGCCGGCCACGTGCACCATGCCCCTGCCGTCTTTCCAGATGCGGTGCTCGCGGCTGACTCTGGTGGCTGAGCCCGCGGCCGGAACCAGCGGGCGCAGTGAGCTGAAAGTTGAAATAGGCTCTTGGCCGCGCGCGGAGGGGAAGAGACGGTCCACGATGCGCAGCAGATACTCGCGCTCCTCGGCGGAGATGTGGACGCAATCGGGGCCGCCGGTGTGGTCCACGTCGGTCGTCCCTGCGAGCGACAACTGCCGCGTGCTGCCCCAGGGAATGACGAAGATGATGCGGCCTGATTCTTCGAAATATGCGATCGCATTTTCGCTGGCGTTGACACGTGGAATGACAATGTGGGAGCCGCGCACCAGACGCAGCCCCGGCTCCCAGGCGCCCGTGGCATCCACTAGATGGGCCGCGCGAACCGGGAATGACTCGCCGGTGAGCAGATCGGTGACTGAAGCGCCGGCACGATCGGCCCGCGCATAGTTGACGATGGTCGCGCCCCGGCGCGCGGCCTCCCAGATGTTCTCGATCACAAATCGCGCCGAGTGCACGCGGCAATCGTAGAAAATGGCGCCGTGCGTCAGGCCTTCCTGCGCCAGTTGGGGCTCAAGCTGCGCCACTTCTGCGGCGGAAATCACGCGGTGGCGGCCGAGTTTGGCGCGCCCCGCCAGCAGATCGTACATCGCCAGACCGGTGCCGTAAAACAGACGCGCTCGCCGGCCATAGATGGGCATCAGAAAGGGCTGCGGCGTCACCAGGTGCGGAGCCAGGTCGAGCAGCGTGGCCCGCTCGTGCAGCGATTCGCGCACCAGGTGAAACTGGAGCTGTTTCAGATAACGCAGCCCGCCGTGTATGAGTTGGGAATTTTTTCCGCTGGTGCCCGAGGCGAAGTGCCGCTGTTCGACGAGCGCCACCTTCGCCCCGCGCAAGGCGAGATCGCGCGCAATGCCGGCGCCGTTGATGCCGCCGCCCAGAATCAGGACGTCAAACGCCTCGCCGCGCAGACGCTCCAGGTTGCGCGCGCGGCTGTCGCGCTGGAACGCTGGCGCGAGTATCATTCGAGCGCGCTGCTGAAAATCAAATCGTGGTTGCCCGGAGGAACGAAGCCGGCATTGCGCACCGCGGTCGCGATCTGCGCCCAATGACGAATCTCGTGAAAGAAGATGTGGAGCATGAGTTTGCGCGGCGAACAAACCATCGCAGTGCTGGCAAAGCGGTACTCGCGCGGGCGGATCAGATCCGCTTCAGGCGCTGCCTGGATAAAGCCGGCCAGCTCCGCGCGCACCGTGCGTCCATACCCAAACAGCGCTGTCACGTCCGGATAAGCCACGCGAGTGTCGCCATCGACCTTTGACTCACCCTTCAGCCGCTGCGTGTGACGCTTCTCCACCAGAAAGATATGATCCATCAGCGCCCAGACCGTGGGGAAGCGTTCGCCTCGCTGCACCACGGCGTCGAGCGCGGCGGGCGGCTGGCCGGCGAACCATCGCTCCCACTTACCGCGTTCTTCGTCCGAGTAGCCGAGCAGCTCGTCAATCCCGAGTGTGAGGCTCATGGTTCCAATATCGCATTCTGATGAGCGTAACGATGATCCCGCCTCACACCCTACTGCGTCAGGAAAGGATTCTCCACGCGGACCCCGTCATAAGTCTGCCCATGGCCCATGTCTTCGCTCAGCACGAACGTGGCGCGGGCCGCCCTCGCGCCTACTAAAATCAGACCGTCCCAGAACGAAACCGGGTGGCGGGCTTGGAGATCAATCGCCTGAATGATGTGCTCCGGCTGAATGACAACTACATTCAGTCGAGTGTATGCTTCCGTGATCGCCCGGGCTTCTCCAGACCGGACATTCTCCAGTTTGCGCGACACGATCACATAGAACTCCTGGAGAACCTGCGTGCTGATCACCAGCGTTTGGGTATACAGGTGTTTGCGGAATAGGCGGAGCGCGATTTCGCGTTTGTGCGCGTAACGGGGATCGTGCATGTACACCAAAACGTTCGTGTCGAAGAATGCAAGATCGCTCATCGGTCGTAAAGTTCCGCTCGCGTCCACCCCTTCTTCGGCATCTTCAGTGTCTGCTTTTCCGCCGCTGCCAGAATCTTCTCACCGGCGGCGATGTAGCTGCGATTAAATCGAGTGCTCTGGTCGATAGCCTGCTGCACCCACGCGTTCAGGGACATGTCGCTCTGAGCAGCCTGAATCTTAGCCGCGCGAATCAGTTCCGCGGGCAGGCTGAGGGTCAGGTTGCGTTTTCTCGGGGTCTTCACATAAAACAGTGTACTACACATAAATGTGTGTATTAATTCGGAGACTGCGGCAACCGGTGCACCTTGCTGCTACAATCGCCTTCATGCCCAATGAAGTTTTCGCCCTTTTCGATACCACCGAAGGCTCGTTCAAAGCGCGGCTGTTCGCCGACCGCGCTCCCAGGACTGTCGAAAATTTTGTTTCCCTCGCCGACGGAACGAAAACCGGCACGCCTTTCTATGACGGCCTCATCTTTCATCGCGTGATTCCCGATTTCATGATTCAAGGCGGTTGCCCCGAGGGCACGGGCCGCGGTGGCCCCGGCTACAAGTTCGCCGATGAGTTCCATTCCGAGCTGAACCACAAGAAGCCCGGCATGCTCTCCATGGCCAACGCCGGCCCCAACACCAACGGCAGCCAGTTCTTCATCACCGTCGCGCCCACCACCTGGCTCGACAACAAGCACAGCGTCTTCGGCGAAATCGTCGAAGGCTACGATGTGGTCGAAAAAATCTCCAAGGTGCCTCGCGGCTCGCAGGACCGGCCCAAGAAAGAGGTGCAGATCCGGTCGGTCAAAATTGAAAGGACCTGACCGTGCGAAAACTCGCGTTCCTTCTGCTCGCGTGCTCATTCGCGGCCTTCGCCCAAGACGGCTTCCGGCCGCTGTTCAACGGCAAGGATCTCGACGGCTGGGACGGCGATCCGCGGCTGTGGAGCGTGCGCGACGGCATGATCGTCGGCTCGACCGAGCACACCCGGCTCCAGCACAATGAATTCCTGATCTCCAAACAGTCCTACGCGAACTTCATTCTCCGCGCCGAATGCAAGCTGCGCAACCACAACAGCGGCATCCAGTTTCGCAGCGAGGCATTGCCCGAGTGGGTCTGCCGCGGTTACCAGGCCGACATGGCCGAAGACAACTACTGGGGCAACATCTACGAAGAGAAAGGCTCGCGCGGTACTCTGGTGGACGGATGGGCCAAAGCCAAATCTGTGGTACGTCTCAAGGAGTGGAACGATTACGAGATTTCCTGTGAGGGCGATCACATCCGGCTGAAGCTGAATGGCGTCGAGACGGCCGATCTGCACGACTCCGTGCGCTTGAGCGGCATCATCGGCCTGCAACTGCATGCCGGTCCGCCCATGGAAGCCTACTTCCGCAATATCCGCATCAAAGAACTCCCGTAAGCTGCCTTGCGAATCGCTCTTTTCGGCGGCACCTTCGACCCCATCCATAGCGCTCACTTGCAGATCGCCCGTGAAGCCGCGCGCCAATTCCATCTCGATCGCGTCTGGTTCATTCCCGCGTCCCGCCCGCCGCACAAATCCGGCGTCACCAGTGCTCCCTATGAGGACCGCTATCGCATGGTCGAGCTGGCCTGCGCCGGCGAACCCATGTTCCAGCCGTCGCGCATCGAGCAGGGCGAGGAAAAGAGCTACTCGATCGGAACCATCGAGCGCGTGCGCGCCTCGCTCGGACGCAATGATGAGCTCTACTTCCTCATCGGCGCCGATGCGTTTGCCGATATCCAAACCTGGCGGCGTTGGCGCGAGGTGGTGGCGTCGGTCGAGTTCATTGTCGTCAGCCGGCCCGGCGGCAGTTACCAGGTGCCGGATGGAGCGCGGGTGCATCCCCTCGAGGGCGTGAATCTGCCGGTATCGTCGTCGGAAATCCGCCGCCGGCTGGCGGCGGGGGAGCAGGACGTTGAGGTGCCGTCCGCCGTGCTGGCCTACATCCGCGAACACCGCCTCTATCGTTGACGTTCACAACCATTCAAAAGAAAATTCGGCTCCGGCAAATGGGCGGCGGAGCGTGACTTAGCACTCGCGCCCTGCCGCGCGAGCGGCCGGCTCCGAACGCTCCTGTTGTAACACTGAGGCAGGTGCGACGGAAAGTTTTGTGGAGATGGGCAGGCGCGTTGGTGATGGCCGGGATCGCTATCGCGCAACCGCCTCTCACCACCATCCAGGACACGCTGTACCGAGCCGACGGCACGCCGTTCAACGGATTTCTGGTGATTTCATGGAACAGCTTTCAGGCCGACAACCAGGCCAACATCGTCTCCCAAAGCATCACCGTCAAGGTGGTGGATGGTTATTTGCGCGTCCAGCTTGTGCCCACCGCCGATGCCAATCCCCCGAGTTCCTACACCGTGACCTATAACAGCGACGGCAGAGTACAGTTTCAAGAGACCTGGGTCGTGGGGACTTCCACAACGCCTTTGACCATCGCCGACGTGCGCGTTTCCACCACTTCTCTGCCCACCACCACGACCACTACCAGCGCACCCACTCAGGCCTCCAGCCAGACACCGATTCTGGAAAGCGCCGTCACTGGGCTCGTTAACGACTTAAGTTTGCGGCCCATGAAAGGAACCGGATTCAGCCCTGGAGTCGCGATCATCGATTCCACCGGCGCGATCGACGCGATCGTCGGCAATCCCTCCGATTGTGTCTTCGTGAACGGAACGTCGGGCCCGTGCGGGGGCGCGATCCCGACATATTCCGATGGCGAAGTGCCGGGAGGGACCATTGACGGCAACAATACAACGTTCACCCTGGCCAATGTTCCCAACCCCGCGGCGAGCCTGGCCTTGTTCCGCAACGGCATGGCGCAGCAGGCTTCGGTGGATTACACGTTGACGGGATCCACCATCCAGTTTCAAACGGGTGGGGTTCCGCAGCCCGGCGACATATTGCTGGCGTGGTACCGAATGCCGCCGGCCAGCGGGGTGACGACTCCGCCGACGGCGGTGGGCCCGCAGGTCATTTGCAGCCGGGCGGGCACGGGAACGTCCTCCACGAGTTTCACTTCGGTGGGGGCTTGCACGTTTTCCGCCAACGTGCTGCAACCCGGCGACCGCGTCGAGATCCACTTCGACCTGGCGCACACCGGGACCGCTTCAGGGTTCGAGTATCAAGCGATTTGGGGCGCCACTACGATCACCGACCGCGTTGCCACCGCGGCGGAAGTGATGGTGGCGGGCAAGGGGGAAGCGGGACTGTACAGCGCTGGAGCGCAGCTGCGGGCAGAGAGCTGGGGGACGGTGCTGGCGTTTGCGGCAGCGGCGGGGAATGCGACCGACAATGTAGCTCCGGGGTTGACCATCACTTTCAATGCCCGGCTGTCGCAGGCGTCTTCGGATACGATTTCCCTGGTCAATTTCACAGTGGTGCGAGATCCGGCGCAGTAGGCGCTATTTCAGATACTTATCCAGATCCGGATGAAGCTGCTTCTGGATGTCCGGATCGTCCAGATTCTCCCGGGTGACGACGCGCGGCGGAAGGTTCTGGATCTTCTCAGGCGTTTCCCCCTTTAATTTCCCGACAGCGGCGACCACGGCGTCGTGCCCCATGCGAAACGGGTCCTGAACGACGAGCGAGTCGATCAGGCCGGCGCGCAGATCGTCGAGCAATCCGGGGCTGGAATCAAATCCCACCAATCTCACTTTGGCATTTCGGCCCTTGATGGCCTGCGCGGCGCCGACGGTGCTGGACTCATTGGAGCCGAACATAGCGTCGAGTTCGGCGTGTGCGGTCAGCATGTCTTCGGCGACGTTGAGCGACTTGGCGCGATCCGACCAGCCATAGCGCTTGTCGACGATCTGAATTCCGGGAAAATCCTTCTTCATGGTGTCCTCGAAGCCCTGCTCGCGCGCCATGGTGGAGGCCGAACCGGGTTCGACGGCGAGTTCGGCGATCTTGCCTTTTCCGTTCAGGATTTTGCCCATACGCTGAGCGCCCATGACGCCGGCAGCGTAGTTGTCGGTGGCGACCTGGGCGACGAAATTCTGGGTGTCCACCGGCGAATCGAAAATAACGACGGGAATGTTTTGCCGGGCGGCGCGCTCGACCACGCCCGCCAGGGCGGTTTTGTCGATGGGGGCCAGACAGATGGCATCAACGCGCTGCGTGATCATGGAGTCGACAATCTGCAACTGGGGGGCGAGGTCGATCTCGGTGGGTGGACCATTCCACAAAATCTCCACGTTGTTCTCGCGCGCGGCAGCCACGGCACCGGCGTGCACGGATTGCCAGAACAGATGCGCCTGGCCTTTGGGGATGACGGCAATGCGTTTACGCGTGTCGCGATGACAGGCGGCGAGGACGAGGAGTGCGACGAGCAGGCAAGCCTGCCCGGAACGCCGAGTCGATCTCACTTCTTTACGAAGCCTTGCACGTAGATGGTAAGAACTCCCCGAACGCTGGTCTCGGTGCCGGTGACTTCCATGACTTTGGCGAATTGTTCGCCGGCAGCGGCGCGGAACGTGGTCTGGCCGTCACGGCGGGGATCATGCTCCTCCTCGATGAGCAGATAGACGCCGCCTTCCTTTGTCAGCAGTCCGATGGGCTGGCCGTTGCTGATGCACTTCTGGCCGCATGCCTTGTGCTTATCGCCGTGCTTGCCGAGCTGGAGGTAGCAGGACAGGTCGATGATTTCGCCGGTGATGTTGACCAGTTTACCCCGGAGCGGTTTGCCGTCAACCGCTGCCTTGACTGTGGTATCGGTCCACGGCTTTTCCGGCTTCTCGCCCAGCGTGCCTTCAGTTTTGTCAAAATCGGGATTCATTTGCGGCTGGAGCGGGCCAGCGGCGGATTTCCCGGTTTCGGGTTTCTTTTCGTCGGCGGCGGTGAGGATCAGAGCGGCCGCAATAAGAGAGGTCCAGAGCGCTTTTCGAGACATGCGTGTCCTCCGTTGAACGCAGAGACAGGAATGGCTATTTTACCTGGAAACGCGGGGTGGGCGTGTAGCGGGTGATTCGCGGAATGTTAGTGGCAGGCCGGACATGTCCGGCCGCTACAAGTGGGCCTGCTGCGGTTTTGACTTTCGGCCGGGCGGTCTGGTAGGGTACTCTAAGCCGCGCCAAAGCGGCGTAAATTGCCTCAAGAGAAGGCGACCGTGGCGAAGAACTCAGGTAGACAGGAACCGGAACCCATCACGAATCGCGACGCATCCGCGCGCCGCCGTGGGGTGGTTATGGGCACGGACAGCGCGGCAGCGGTGGAAATGCGCAATGCGGTGCAGGCACAGTTGAAGCTATTCGAGCAGGCGGTACGCCTTTTCCATGCGCGGAATTTTGGGGAAGCGCGCGCGCTGTTCGAAAAGGCGCAAAACGGGCCGAATCGCGAGATGGCGCACAACGCAGAACTGCACATTCGCATGTGCGACCGGCGTCTGGAGCGGCCGGCGGTGGATCTGAAGACCGCGGAAGACCATTACAATTACGGCGTGGCCATGATTAACGCGCGGAACCTGGCGGAGGCGCACCAGCATCTGGAGAACGCGCTGAAAATGGAGCCCGAAGCCGACCATGTTCTCTACGCGCTGGCTCTGTGCAAAGGGCTGGCGGGTGATGTGGACGGAGCACACGAGCATCTCAAGCGCGCCATCGAACTGGAGCCGCGAAACCGGATCACGGCGCGGCAGGATGCGGATTTCGCGCTGTTCTGCGACCAGCCCCAGATGCAGCAACTTCTGTTCCCCGAGAAGACCGGACCGGCATAGCAGGGGCCGGCAGCCGGCACGCCGGAAATGCGGAACTCCTCCCAAAGCGAGCTGTCCCCGGAGATTGTTGGGTCACCGCTGCGCATCGTGGCGATCGGCGGGGGCACGGGACTTTCCGCGCTGCTGCACGGCTTGAAGCAGTACGTGAGCGCGCACAGCTCAGTGAAGCTGGGCCGGCCGCCGGTGGACATCACGGCGGTGGTAACGGTATCGGACGATGGAGGCAGCTCAGGGCGATTGCGGCGCGAATTCGACGTGCTGCCGCCGGGCGATATCCGCAACTGCCTGGTGGCTTTGTCGGAGGATGCGACGCTGCTCTCGCGGCTGTTCCGCTACCGGTTTGAAAGCGGCCGCGGGCTGAAAGGGCACAGTTTCGGCAACCTGTTTCTGACGGCGCTCACCGACATCACGGGGGACTTTCCCGACGCCGTGAAGGAGTGCGCCGATGTGCTGGCGATCAAGGGACGGATCTACCCTTCGACGGCCGCGAAGGTATCGCTCGAAGCGACGCTGGAGAACGGGCGGCGTGTGCTGGGCGAAACGCGGATCAGCCGGAGCCGGCGGCGCATCGAGAGCATCCGGCTGCGGCCACGGCGCTGCCGTCCTCTGCCGGAGACGCTGGCGGCGATTGCGCAGGCGGACGCCATCACGCTGGGGCCGGGTTCGCTGTTCACGAGCGTGGTGCCCAATATGCTGGTGGAGGGCGTGCCGGAGGCGATCCGCCGCTCGCCCGCGGTCAAGGCCTATTTCGTGAACCTGATGTGGCAGCCGGGGGAGACGCCGCATTTCACGGCCTCCGATCACGTCCAGACGATACACCGGCACGCGGGCGGGAAATTGCTCGACTATGCGGTAGTGAATACGCAGGAGATCGGAGGGGCGCTGCGCCGGCGGTATGCGCGGGAGCAGTCGTCGCCGGTGGAGAACGATTTCGACGCGATCGGAGCGATGGGTGTGAACGTGGTGTGCGGCGACCTGGTGCAGGAATCGGGCCTGGTGCGGCACAATCCGGCGGCGATTGCGGCGATCGCGGTGGAGTTGGCGCGGGAAGGGCGCAGGCGGCGGGAAGTGTCGCGGTAGAGACGCTCCGCAGTGAATAATAAAGCCATGGATACTCGTGTGACCGCCGTCATCCTGGCCGCTGGCCTGGGGACGCGGATGAAATCGCGGCGCGCCAAGGTGTTGCATCAGGCCGGGGGAAAGACGCTGATTGAGCACACCGTGGAAGCGGCCCTTTCGATTGCGGCGCCGGAGCGCGTGTTCGTGGTGGTGGGACATCAGGCAGACGAGGTGCGGAGCGTGG
The DNA here is from genome assembly GCA_030041035.1 of Bryobacteraceae bacterium. Taxonomy (GTDB): domain Bacteria; phylum Acidobacteriota; class Terriglobia; order Bryobacterales; family Bryobacteraceae; genus QHXW01. The sequence goes on from JASHOO010000532.1 coordinate 11,790, forward strand.
TGGCCTCGCGCGGCGTCCGCTTCATCGAGCAGGCCGAGCAGAAGGGCACGGGGCATGCGGTGATGATGGGGCGCGAGGCGCTGGGGCATCTGGGCGGGCTGCTGGTGATCTACTACGGCGACTGCCCGCTCATTCCGGCGGCTGTGCTGCGGAATCTGGTGGACCGGCAGAAAAATTCCGAGGCCGCAGGGACCCTAGTGAGCGCGGAGTTCGAAGACCCGACGGGCTACGGGCGCGTGATTCGCGATGAGGCGGGGCACGTGGAGGCGGTAGTGGAGCAGAAGGCGGGAACGCCGGAGCAGCTGGCCATTCGGGAAATCAATGTCGGGATCTACTGTTTCGACGCGGATTTGTTCTGGAAGCATATCGACGAGGTTCAGCCGAACAATCCGGCGCGAGAGTATTACCTGACCGATATGATCGAGATTCTGCGACGGGCCGGGCACACGATCGACGGGTATCGAGCGGAGCACGCCGCGGAACTGCTGGGCATCAACAACCGCGTGGAACTGGCCGCGGCGGACCGGGCTTTCCGGAGGCGGAAGATTCGCGAGCTGATGTTGAACGGCGTGACGGTGGAGAAGCCGGAGACGGTGACGGCGGACGAGGGGGTGCTGGTGGGGATGGACACGGTGATCGAGCCTTTCGCGCAGATTCTGGGGAATACGAGGATCGGTGAAGGCTGCCGGATCGGGGCATGCTCGATCGTGCGCGATTCCGAGCTGGCGGACGGGGTGGAAGTTGGGCCGTTCACGATGATTAACGAGTCACGCGTGGGGGCGGACGCGCGCGTGGGGCCGTATTCGCGGCTGCGCATGGAGAACGAGGTGGGCCGTGGAGCGCACGTGGGAAATTTTGTGGAGCTGAAGAAAACGCGGCTGGGCGAGAGGGCCAAGGCCAATCATCTGGCATATCTGGGGGATGCGACGATCGGGGCCGGGGTGAACATCGGCGCGGGGAC
>JASHOO010000533.1 GCA_030041035.1 Bryobacteraceae bacterium
GGGAATGCGGCTCACTGAGGATCACGATAAGAATCCCCAGGTGCATTTCCTGGTGGTCAACCACTCTGGGGCGGAAATCTCCGACCTCACCGCTAACGTCAATCTCTGGGCGCGCACCGACAAATCTGACGAGGAAACCGTCGGCACTTTCACTTTCAAGCTGCCGTCACTGGGAGCCTACGAGTCCAAGGATATGACCGCCCCGCTCAACACGAAACTCAAAGTCTACGAGCTGCCCGATTGGCAGAACCTGACCGCGGAGATTCAAATTACTTCCCCTTAGTGAGGACTGACTCCCCCGAATCGCCGTTGGGGCGGACCTGCCACTGATTGGGTTCAGAGCTACCCAATGTCAGCCGTGCAGAACTTGCACTTGGTCGCCTCCACAGCGATAGCTTCCGTGCACCGTGGACATTTCTTCGTGGGCGCCGGTGCAGTCTCCTTGATCAGCGCTTTTGTAATCATGTACACCACAAAGGAAATGATCACGAAATCCACCACGTTGCCGAAAAAGTTTCCGTAACTGATGGCACTGTGGCCCAATGCCAGTTTCGCCGTCCTCCATTCACCCCCGGGAAGCGCGATGCTGACGACCGGCATCACAATATCGGCCGCCAGCGAAGACACCACCTTGCCCGTCGCCGCGCCCATGATAAAGCCAATAGCCAGCGCCAGCACCGAGTTCTTGAGTAGGAATTCCTTAAAGCCTTTGATCACGGATTGCGCCTCCTTTATTAGGCGCATGGTACTACACGAAAACAGGCTGCGGTTCGAACCCTCCCGCTCCAGAATGCTTTCCCGCCGCAATCAAACTAAGGCCGCGAACCACCCGGTTATCGAAAGTTAGCGTTGACTGCTTTCCCCGCGCTCACCAGAATCGAGAGAGAGGTGCCTGCCCCTCGCGTCTTCTGTCTTTTTGGATGAGAATCACAAAGACTCACTACCTGTTAATCCTCGCCGCTGGTCTCGCCTTGCGCGCGTGGGTGTTTGCTCACCTGCCGCGAACGCTCGCGACATGTGCGACCGATTATTCGCCTTTCTATGCCGCCGGCAGGCTCCTCGGATCTCCGCATATCTACGATCCCGCGACCATCTTCGGCGTGCTGGACCGCGCGGTCGGTTGCCACGCGGCCTGGGCGGTTTGGATCAAGCCTCCGTTCTACGCGGCGTTCATGTGGCCGCTCGCGCAACTGCCTTTCGATTGGGCGCTGTGGATCTGGCGCGCCCTCGGTGTCTGCGCGCTAGCCGCCTTCGTGTGGCTGTGGCCGGGAAACCGCTTGGCTGCGGCCGCGATGCTGGCGTGGTTCTTGCCCGTCGCCGCCAACTTCACCAGCGGGCAGGACGTGGCGTTCGTCCTCCTGTTCGTCCTAGCCGGCTATCGCCTCTTAGATCGCGGCCGGTTCTTTGCCGCCGGACTGGTATTGGGGTTGTGCGCCATCAAGTTCCACCTGTTTCTCTTTCTGCCTGTGCTTCTGATTCAAAAACGCCTGTGGCGCACAAGCGCAGGCATCGCCGCCACCGGCGCGGCCCTCGCCGGGCTCTCCTTTGCCGCCGCCGGGCCGCATTGGATTCCCGACTATCTCACCGCGCTCCGCACCCTCGGCCCGTTTTACGATTCCGGCGGCTTCGCCTACCCGAATCTGCGCTGCCTGTTTCACGGTTACTCGCCGGCATTTTTTCTCGCCGCTGTTTTCACGCTCCTCATGGTTTGGTTGCTCATTCGCTCCGGATCGCTCGCCCACGCGTTCGCCGCCGTGATCATCGGCGGATTGTTGCTCGCACCCCACTCCACCCTCTGCGATCTCACTTTGCTCGCGCCCGTCATGCTCCTGGCCGCCGCCCCGCGCGGTCTAGCCCGCTACCCTAGCCTGATTCTCATGTCTCCGCTGCCCGCGCTGATTTTGGGCGGAGTAGACACCTGGGTCGTTCTGATGATGCTTCTCTTGTTCCTGTTGTGGTACGAAATGAGCCGCTCAGGCGCCCTTAATCCGGTGCCGGCGGATAGCGTCAACCAAGCCCCATCTTACGGTTCCTCCGACGTCGTGGCCTACTGAGCCGCTCCCGAACGTCCTAGGCCCGCCGCTCCTTCAAATACGCGCCCAGCCTCTCCATCGCCGGTTCCAGAATCGCCCGCTCCGCCGCATAGCAGATCCGCACCGACCCCTCTCCGCCCGCGCCGAACGCCACGCCCGGCGCGAGCCCGACCTTCGTTTCCATGAGCAGTCGCCGGCAAAACTCGAACGAATCCGTCAGCCCTTCGATTTTCGGAAACAGATAGAACGCGCCATCCGGCTCGGGAACCGTCACTCCCCGCATCGCGCGCAATGCCGCCAGACAGAAATCCCGGTTCTCTTTCAGCCGCCCCAGCATGTTCACCAGCTCCGGCTCTCCGCATTCGAGCGCCGTCTCCGCGGCCTTCTGCGCAAACGTGGGTGCGTGCGAAATAATGAACTCGTTCAGTTGCGTGGCCTTCACTCCCAGGTCGCGCCGCGCAATCAGCCAGCCCACCCGCCAGCCCGTCATGCAATAGCTCTTTGAAAACGAATGCACCACCACTACCGCGTCGTCGCGCGTGGCCTTGCGCAGAATCGATGGCACCGGCTCACCCAACCGGGCGCCTGCATAGTACAACCGGTCGTAAACTTCATCCGCCACGAGCCACAATCCGCGCGCCCGGCAGAAATCCAGCAGGCGCTGTTGATCTTCCTCCGTCGCCACCCAGCCCAGCGGATTCGAAGGCGACGTGTACACGACCAGCCGCGTCCGCGGTCCCGCCGCCGCTTCCAGCGCCTCGAAATCGATGCGATACCGATCCCCACACAACGGATGCGGAATCTGCTTCACCACCGCATTCGCCATCGCCAGTATCGACGAGCCATTCGGCCACGCCGGTGTCAGCACCAGCGCTTCATCGCCCGGATCCACCATCGCCCGCAAGCTGACATTCAGCGCCTGCACGCCCGACGCCGTAATGACGATCTCGCTCTCGGGATCAAGTTCCACACCGTGCCATTTCTCGTACTGCCGCCGAATGGCGCGCCGCAGCGACGGCAATCCGGCATTCTCTGTATAGAACGTGAACCCATCCGCCAGCGCCTGGATCGCGGCTTGCTTAATGTAATCCGGCGTCGGCAAATTCGATTCGCCGAAGTACAGCCGCAGCACACCCTCCATCGACATCGCCACTTCCGCCAGTTCCCGGATGCGCGAATGCGGAACCTTCTCCACCGACTGTGCCAGCGAAGCCATCTCTGCCATTGTGCCAGAAGCCTGCGGTGCAGTATCGTAGGACGGTCGGAGGCGTTTGATGCAGGAGTTAATTCGCCGCTATCTCGACCACGGCCTCGGCCGCCGCGCCTTCTTTCAGCGCATGGCGGGCATGGGTTTCACGCTCGCCGCGGCCAAGGCATTCCTCGCGCCCCTCGAGGCCTCCGAGCGCGCCGAGCTGTCGTCCGCCGGTTCCACCATCGAAGGCACCGGCGGTGAGCTGGTCGTGGCGCAAGCCAAAGCCGCAGGCGCGGAGTACCTGTTCAGCAACCCGGGCTCTTTCGAAGTCGGCTTCTACGATGCTTTCACCGACACGCCGGGTATGCAGATCATCATGGGACTGCACGAAGGCGTCGTCGTCTCCATGGCCGATGGCTACCACCGCGTGAGCCGCAAGCCCGCCTTCGTCAATGTGCATGTCGTCGCCGGCACCGCGCAGATGGCAGGCCAGCTTTATAACGCCAGCCGCGACGGCTCCGCGCTCGTCATCACCGCCGGCCTTCTCGACAACGAACTCTGGAGCGACGATGCCGTCCTCGCTCCACGCCCCGGTTTCACGCAGAAAGAAATCGTCCGCCAGTTCACCAAAATCTCCTGGGAAGTGCGCAACGGTGAAAGCCTGCCGCTCATCCTCCGCCGCGCTTTCAAAGTCGCCTCCACTGAGCCCGGCGGCCCCGTCTACATGGCCATGGCGGATTACGCGCTCGAATCCAGGGGCGTCAAAGCGCAGATCCTCCCCGCCGATCGCTTCCTGCTCCGCGCGCATGTGCGGCCTTCGGCAGCGGCAGTCGACGACGCCGCCCGCATGCTGGTCGAATCCAAGCGCCCGTTGCTGGTCGTCGGCGATGAAGTCTGGAAAGGCGGCGCACAGGCCGGCCTCCTGCAATTTTCGGAAAAGTTCGGCCTGCCCGTGGCTCTCGGCACCGCCGCCTTTCGCAGCTTTCCCGTCAGGCATCCCCTTTACCTCGGCGCCTACGACCTCGATTCCGAATACGTCAAGCGCGGCGTCGATCTCGCGTTGGTCGTCGGCGCGCCCGATTTCGGCGGCCGCACCTTTGTCACCTCGCCCATCCGATCCATTGAACCCCCCGGCTCTCGCATCGTCCGCATCGGCATTGATACCGCCGCCATGGGCCGCACCAGCCCCACCGATCTCGCTCTCGTCGGCGACGTCAAGGAAACCCTGGCCGACCTCAATGCCGCCCTGGATTCTCTGCTCACCAACGACCGTCTCGCGTCCTTCGGCTCGGCACGCATGGAAGAGGTACACGCCTTCACCTCCGCGGCCCGAGCCAAAACCGAAGCCGAAATCCGGCAGAACTTCGGCCGGCATCCCATCCATCCCGATGAACTCGGTGCCGTACTCGCCCGCACCATCGATCCCAACGCCATCGTCGTGAGCGAGAACCTCACCGGTAAGTACGACTCCTTTCCCTTCGGCTTCCGCGACAACGAGCCGATGTGGCTGGGTAATACCGGCGCCAGCCTCGGCTGGGGTATCGGTGCCGCCACCGGCGCCAAACTCGCCGCGCCCGACCGCCAGGTCATCTGCTCCATTGGCGATGGATCAGTCATGTACAGCGCTTCCGGATTCTGGACGCAGGTCCGCTACGGCATTCCCGTCCTGACCGTCGTCTGGAACAACTACAACTATCAGACCGTGCGCCACGCCTACGATAGCTATAAAGGCAAAATGCACAAGACCGGCCACTATGCCGGCATGTACCTCGGCGACCCCGACATCGACTTCGTGAAACTTGCCGAAAGCCAGGGCGTGAAAGGCGAGCGCGTCACCGCCGGCGCCGATCTCGAAACGGCTTTGAAGCGCGGCATCGCTGCCACGCGCGACGGCAAGCCGTATCTGGTCGAAGTCGTGATCTCCCGCTACGGCGGCGGCGCCGAATCCACCTGGTACGAAAAATTCAACCTCGCGGAAAAACGGAAACAGAGGGTGTAAGGGATGTTCGAGCGGTACACGGAGCCGGCGCGCCGGACCGTATTTTTCGCCCGGTTTGAGGCGGCGAAAACGGGAAGCCCTTTTATGGAAACCGAGCACCTGCTGCTCGGCTTACTCCGGGCGGACCGTGTGTTGGTTCTGCGGCTGCTCGGGTCTGAAGAAGCGGTAAAGAGCCTGCGGGCGAAAATCAGTTTTCCCGAAGTAGTAACCGGGAAGGTGACTACTTCGGTTGACCTTCCCCTCAGCCATCAATCCAAACGCGTGCTGGCGTATGCGGCCGAAGAAAGCCAGCGGCTCGCGCACCGGCACATCAGTACTGAGCATCTCCTGCTCGGCCTCATGCGCGAGAGGGATTGTCGCGCCGCTCAGGCACTGTTCCAGGCCGGTCTGAATCTCGCGCAGGTTCGGGGGCAGCCTGCGCAAGAGTCTATTCCCGAAGCTGCCATGCCCGACACTGAAAAGAGGACGGCATTGCACTACTTGGTCGACGATCTGCCGCCAAATCTTTTGGAAGCCGCGGCACAAGCGCTAAGAGCCGTCCAGATGCAAAGCGTTATCATCAGCGCCCACGAGCAGGCCGCGGCGCCCAGCGCGGAGAGTTCTCCTGCAAGCGTTAATTTTGCGCGCTGCAGCGAGCGCGCCCGCCGGTCGATTTTCTGGGCACGATTTGAGGCCAGCCAGTTCGGCTCGCACTCTATCGAGACCGAGCATCTTTTGATCGGCATCCTGCGCGAACATCAAACGGACCCGCTCTTTCCTTCCGGAGCCCCGACGCTCGAGGAAATCCGAAGAGAAGTCGAACAGCGAAAGCCGCCCAGTGGCGAACCAGTCTCCACATCCGTCGATTTGCCGCTAAGCCAGGAGTGCCAGCGCGCGCTTGCATTTGCCGTAGAGGAGGCAACGCGTATGAACCATGACTTGATTGAGAACCGGCACTTGCTGCTGGGCTTACTGCGGGAGGAAAATTGGGTCGCGGCGAAGGTGCTCCGCGCTCACGAAGTCACTGTCGAAGCAGTGCGGAAAAGTCTCTCGGGAGGTGAAACCTCATGAAATCGCGAACACCCTGGCGCGTAAAAATGAACCGGCCGGCAAAGGTCGTCGACATCACCGAGAAAATGCAGAAGCGTTTTGGCACGGGCAAAATGCTGATTCCCTGCCCCATGGATGTGGACGCCCTCATTCGCACCGTCAAGCGAGGCGCGTTGATCACCCAATCGCAGATTCGCGAGCGGCTGGCTCAAGCGCATCAGGTGGACGTGGCCTGCCCCATCACCACCGGGATCTTCGTCCGCCTCGCCGCCGAAGCCGCCGAGGAAGATCTGCGTTCCGGCAGGCAACGCGTCACACCCTATTGGCGCGTGATCCACGATGACGGAACCTTAAACCAGAAATTGAAGAAACAGGCCGCGCACCTGCGCGATGAGGGATTCGAGATCGAGCGCGGCCCTCGCAGGAACACGTTCCGCGTGTGCGACTACGCGACTCATCTCACTTCGCGCTGAGGCTCTCCCGCACCTTCCGGCCGTATTCTTCCGCTTTGGCCAGCACCTGCGCCGCGTCCAAGGTCAGCACACGCCCGTCCCGCACCACCGGCCGCCCGTCCACCATCACGTCGCGCACGTCGCTCGCTTTTAACGCGTAAACCATCTGCGAATAGACGTCGTAAAGCGGCACCGCATTGGCCCGGTCCAGCCGCACAACCATCACATCCGCCCGCTTGCCCGGTTCGATCGAGCCGATTTCTTTCTCCATCCCCAGCGCGCGCGCTCCGCGAATCGTCGCCATCTCCAGCGCCTGCCGCGCCGGCAGCACTTCCGGATCGAGCGTCGTGACTTTCTGCAACTTCGAAGCCAGGTCCATCTCTTCGAACATGT
>JASHOO010000534.1 GCA_030041035.1 Bryobacteraceae bacterium
TTCACCAGGTAATTGGTCGTCACGCCGAAGCGCGCCGAAGCCACTTGCTTGATTGCGCTCCGCCGCCAGTCTCCGTTCGGATCGCGCTGGAAGCGAGCTTCATCTTCGCCGCCCTCTCCGGTGTTCGATTTCCCCCCAATGCGGTTCATGGCGATGGCCAGCGTCTCGTGCGTCTCCCTGCTGATCGAGCCGAACGACATGGCGCCGGTTGCGAAACGTTTCACGATATCCTTCGCCGGTTCGACTTCGTCGAGTGGCACCGGCGTTCCCGGCTTGAATTCCATCAGGCCACGGAGCGTGCAGAGCTGCTCATTCTGTTTATCGATTAAATCCGTGTACTCGCGAAAAGTCTGAACGCTCGACCGCTGCACCGCATGCTGCAGCTTCGAAACGGTTTGCGGGTTATACAGGTGATATTCGCCGCGTACCCGGTATTGATAATTCCCCCCAACCGCCAGTTCTGTCTCGAAATCCGTTTCCGGCCGCAGCGCATGTTCGTGCTTGCGCCGCGCTTCTTCGGCCAGTACCTCGAGGCCCACACCCTCAATTCGCGAAGCCGTACCCGTAAAATACTTATCCACCAGCGACTTGTTCAACCCGATAGCCTCGAACACCTGCGCGCCGCGATAGCTTTGCAGCGTCGAGATCCCCATTTTGGAGGCGACCTTCAGCAGTCCTTTATTGATCGATTTGACGTAATTCTTCAGCGCCTTATCAAACGCCACTCCTTCGGGTAAGAGACCGCTATTGGCCATGCTCTCCAGTGTTTCGATCGCCAGATACGGATTCACCGCGCTTGCGCCGTAGCCCATCAGCAGGCAGAAATGCATCACTTCGCGCGGCTCGCCCGTCTCCATGATGATGGCCACCTGTGTCCTCGTCTTCTCACGCACCAGGTGATTGTGAACCGCCGTCAGAGCCAGCAAACTCGGAATGGGCGCATAATCCTCATCCACGCCGCGGTCCGAAAGGATGATCATCGTGTACCCGTTCTTGATCGCCATCGACGTCCGCCGGCAAAGACCATCCAGAGCGCGCTCCAGCTCCTTCGCTCCTCCATCGGCGCGATACAGCGCCGACAGCGTCGTGCACAGGTAATCGCCTTGCGATACCCGTCGCAGTCTCTCCAGATCCCGGTTCGTCAGGATCGGATGCGGCATCCGCAGCGTATGACAGTGCTTCGGCGTCTCATCCAGGATGTTGCGCTCGGTCCCGATGTAGCTGATGAGCGACATCACCATCTCTTCGCGAATGGGGTCAATCGGTGGATTGGTCACCTGCGCGAAAAGCTGCTTAAAGTAGTGGAACAGCGGCTGTGGCTTGTCGGAAAGACATGCCAGCGGCGTGTCGATCCCCATCGAGCCCACCGGTTCTTCGCCCTTTGCCGCCATCGGCGCGAGTAGCATGCGCAAATCTTCATCCGTATACGCGAACGCCCGCTGCCGCATCAGCAGAGTCCCCGGATCGTACGCATACACCCGCGGCGGCTCCGGAAGATCGTCCAGATGAATCTGGTTCTCCTTCAGCCACTGCCCGTACGGACGCCGTGAATACAGTCGCCGCTTCAGTTCCTTATCCGGCACTATCTCGCCCGCCGCCGTATCCACCAGCAGCATCTTGCCCGGCTGCAGCCGTCCCTTCATGCGCACTTCGTCCGGCTTGATCGGCAACACGCCGGTTTCTGAAGCCATCACCACCAGATCGTCATGCGTCACCAGGTACCGCGCCGGCCGCAATCCATTTCGGTCGAGCGTCGCCCCGATCACCCGCCCATCGGTGAACGCGATCGCCGCCGGCCCGTCCCATGGCTCCATCAGCGAAGCGTGGTATTCGTAAAATGCTTTCTTCTCCGGATGCATGTGGTCATTCGAAGCCCACGCCTCCGGAATCAGCATGGCCATGGCGTGTGGGATGTCGCGCCCCGCCAGATACAGCAGCTCCAGCACGTTATCGAAGCTCGCCGAATCGCTCCCGCCCGGCGTGACGATCGGAAACAGCTTCTTGATGTCGTCTCCGAATACGGGCGAAGCCAGAATCGATTGCCGCGCGTACATCCAGTTCACGTTGCCCTTGAGCGTATTGATTTCCCCGTTGTGCGCAATGTAGCGGTACGGATGCGCCAGCGGCCAGCTCGGAAACGTGTTGGTCGAAAAACGTTGATGCACCAGGCACAGCGCGCTCATCACGTCCGGGTCCGAAAGCTCCCCGTAGAACTTCGCGATCTGCGGTGCCAGCAGCAACCCCTTGTACACAATCGTGCGGCACGAGAGCGACGGGATGTAGAAGAAGTGCTTGTCGGCAATGTCCGCGTTGGCGATTTCGTTTTCCGCCCGCTTCCGGACCACATACAGCTTCCGTTCCAGCTGATCTTCCGTCATTTCGTGCCCGCGCCGGACAAAAATCTGCTCGATGTACGGCTGCGAGTTACGGGCCACACGCCCAATGGCGGAGCCGTCTATCGGGGTATCCCGCCACCCCAGCACACACAGCCCTTCTTCCCGCGCGATGCGCTCCAGAATGCCCTCGCATTGCAGCCGCTCCTGCTTCTCCACGGGCAGAAACACCATGCCGACCCCGTACTCGCCCGGCTCCGGCAGCGTGAACCCAAGCCTGCCGCACTCGCGCGCGAAAAACGTGTGGGGAATCTGAATCAGCACACCCGCGCCATCGCCCGTCTCCGGATCGCACCCGCAAGCGCCACGATGCGTCAGGTTAATCAGAACCTGAATGCCCTTCAGGACAATGTCATGCGATTTTTGGCCCTTGATGTTGGCCACAAAGCCGATCCCGCAGGCGTCCCGCTCGTGAGCCGGGTTGTACAGGCCTTGCCGTGCGGGTAGACCCGTAGTTTGTGAGGGATCAGTCATGGTCAGGCTCCGACGGAGGAGTTGAATAAATATACCAACTAATGAATTATAAGGCAATAGAAATTTGAATTGAACTTGACATTAGTAAATCTTATGTTATCCTCGATCCGTGCTCTTCGATAACTTTAAGCTCTTCCGTGATATAGCTCAAAACAAGAGCATCAGTCGCGGGGCGTCGCTTAATGCGATTAGCCAGTCTGCCGCCAGCCAGTACCTCCAGGAGCTGGAGCGGCGGATGGGCGTCGCCCTGCTGGATCGTACGACCCGCCCGCTGGCGCTAACTCCTGCTGGGAGGCTATTTTACGAACTATGCCGTGATTCGCTGCGCCGCGAAGAGCAGTTTCAAGTGCAGCTCCAAAATCTCAAGGGTTTAGCCGAAGGCACAGTGCGGGTGGCCTCGATTTACTCCGTCGGGCTTTCGGAAATGTCGCGGTTGCAGGAGGAATTTGCCGCCCGGTTTCCCAACGCCCAGCTCCACGTCGATTACCTGCGTCCCGACAAGGTCTACGAGGCCGTGCTCGCCGATCAGGCCGATCTGGGCCTGGTGAGCTATCCCGAGGCTGCCAGGGACCTGGCGGTGATCCCGTGGCGCGAAGAAGCAATGACGGTCGCTGCGCCACCCTCGCACCCTCTAGCCGCAAAGCGCGTGCTCCTGCCTGCTGATCTCGATGGCCAGGACTTCGTTGGCTTCGATGAGGATCTCATGATCCGGCGGGAACTCGATCACTTCTTCCGTGACCACGGAATCGAAGTCCGTATGGCAATGCAGTTTGACAATATCCAAATGATTAAGGAAGCGGTCGCTCTGGGCTCTGGCATCAGCATTCTCCCCGCGCGCACCATGCAGGCCGAGATCGCGCAAGGCCGCCTGATGTCCATCCCGCTGCACGCTCCGGACCTCGTGCGGCCGGTCGGCATCGTGCACCGCAAGCGCAAGCGCTTCAGCCACGCGGTGCAGTCTTTTCTTGAATTACTGTTGGAGCAGCCGGCGCCGGTCTGAAAACAGTAACCGACGTGGCCTGGCCGTTGTATACTTCTCGAACAAGGAGGGGGTGCGGTATGACTTCGCGCAGACAATTTCTCGCAGCGGGCGCGGCCGGCGCCGTGTTGACAAGCCGTGTTCGCGCGGCCAATAGCGAGTTCAACTATTCGGAAATCGAAGAGCGAATCGCGCGGCGCGATTTCCGCGATCTGGTCAAGGCGGACCTGCCGACCCCGGCATTGATCCTCGACGAAGCTTTGTTTCAGAAAAACCTGCACACTATGGCCGAACACAACAAAGCCACAGGCCTGAAACTGCGCGCGCATGTGAAGATTCACAAGTGTCCCGAAATCAGCAAGCAGCAGCTTGCGCTGGGAGCATACGGAGTGTGCTGCGCTACTACTGCCGAGTGCGAGCTGATGATCGGCTCGGGGATTAAGAATGTACTGCACACCTGCCAGCCGGCGGGACGTGCGCAAATTGCCCGCACCGTAGCGCTGGTGCGCCGCGAGCCGACGTTTACCGGCGTGCTGGACGATCCCATCACGGTTGGTGCCTTGGAAGAAGCCCTCTCGGCAGCTCACGCCAGGATGAACGTAATCGTGGACGTCTACGCCGGACTCGAGCGCCAGGGCTGCCAGCCGGGCGAATCCGCGTTGCAGCTTGCCCAAAAGGTCGACCAGTCGAAGCACATGAAGCTGGTAGGCATCATGGGCTATTCCGGCGGTGCCTCACATACGCACGGCTGGGAGGCGCGCCGGCAGAGAAGCACTTCTGACGTTGCGGCCATGCTCGAAACGGTAGAGCTTTGCCGCAAATCCGGTCTTCCGGTCGGCATTGTCACCGGCGGAAGCACGGGCACCTATAACATCGATACCGAGAATCACCTCACCGAGTTGCAAGCCGGTTCCTACATCTTCATGGACACTCTCTACCGAAGAATCGGTGGCAAAAGTGACGAGCACGTCTACAGCGATTTCGATCCGGCCCTGACCGTCATGACGACCGTCATTAGCCAGACGCGCCCCAATCAGTGTGCCGTCGACTACGGCAATAAGGCCACACTGCGCACGACCGATGAGGTAAAAGGTCGGCCTGGAGTGAAGATCGACAGCGGCGGCGCCGAATACGGTATGCTTTCGTGGAATGATGGCGGCCCCGAAATCAAGCTCGGGGATCGCGTTGAGATCTATCCCTCGAATCTGGACACCAGCACAAACGTTTACGACCGTTACTACGTGGCCCGGGGCGAGAGCATCGTCGACGTTTGGCCGATTATGGGACGGTCTGGCGCGGCGCAGCGCTAGAATCTCGGCAGTTTAGCCGCGTTGGGTGGCAGAATTGAATCCCATCGCACCTAACTCGGTTGATCGCCTCCGGCAAAGCCGGTAAAATTGCCTTTAGTTTCCTGAAAATATCTCGACAATCGAATCTTGCTTGCGCATCGCCCTCTTGCAGCTCAATCCGACTCCCGGTGATTTGGCCGGAAACGCGGCGCTGATTACCGCCGCCGTACGGGAGGCCCAGCGTCAGGGGGCGGATTTGTCTCTCACATCGGAATTGGCGCTCATGGGTTATCTGCCACGTGACCTGCTCATGAGTCACGGCTTTGTGAAAAGCAGTTGTGAAATGCTGCACTCTATGGCGCATGATCTGGCCGACGCGCCGCCGGTGCTGGTCGGAGTGGCTACTCCCAATCCCGCCGAGATGGGTCGGCCGCTGTTCAATAGTGCCGTGTTACTCGAGAAAGGCAGCGTAGGGCCGTCGTTTCACAAAACGCTGCTGCCCACCTACGACGTTTTCGACGAGGACCGCTACTTTGAACCCGCAGGTGAGCCGCAGATTATGGACCTCAACGGCAGCCGCCTGGGACTCAGCATCTGCGAAGACGTCTGGAACGATCGCGACTTCTGGCAGCGCCTGCGCTACCATCAGGACCCGATCA